>NZ_DAOQZV010000147.1:0-7960 GCF_035343835.1 Nostocoides sp.
CGCCGCCCGCGCGGCGGCGGCCCGGTCGCGCCCGACCGCCCGGGGGAGGTCAAGCGTCCGCATGCCCGCGAGGATCGGAGCGGGGCGTTCGTAGCCGCGGAAGGGCGCGGCATACGTGACCTGCCAGCCGTCGGCGAGGAGTGCCGGGATCTGGCGATGCCGGATCCGGGAGTCCTCGGGATCGTGGACGACCGTCACCACGAGGACGCTCGGCATCGTGGTCACGCGTCCTTGGGGGCCGGCGGGATGGTGGGGCTCGGGGCAGACGGCGGGGTCTTGGGCTTGGCCGGTGGCTTCTTCTTCGGCAAGGTGGCCTCGTAGGCCGCGACGACCTCCTCGGCCGGGCCGTCGGCGAGCAGGACGCCCTTTTCCATCCAGAGCGCGCGGTTGCACAGGTCGCGGACCGTGGCGTTCGAGTGCGAGACCAGGAAGACGGTCGACGCCTGTTCGCGGATCTCGGCGACCCGCGCGGCGCTGCGCTCCTTGAAGTCGGCGTCGCCCGTGGCCAGGGCCTCGTCGATCATCAAGATGTCCGGGGCGGCGGCTGTGGAGATGGCGAAGCGGAGGCGGGCCGCCTGCCCCGAGGAATAGGTCTGCATCGGCCGGTGCACGGCTTCGCCGATGCCCGAGAACTCCACGATGTCCTCGAAGCGGGCGCGCACTTGCGCGCGGCTGAGGCCGAGGGCCTGCCCGCCGACATAGATGTTGCGTTCGCCGGTGAGTTTGCTCATCAAGACGGCGTTGACGCCGAGGAGGGAGGGCTCGCCGCTGATCCAGATCTGTCCCTTGGTCGGGGGGATCAGGCCGGCAATGGCGCGCAATAGGGTCGATTTGCCGGAGCCATTGCGGCCGATGATGCCGATCGACTCGCCGTGATAGGCCACGAAGGAGACGTCCTTGACCGCCTCCACGGTCTGCATGGTGGCCAGGTCGCGGCCGCGCCGGAAGAGCCCACGAAAGAGCGACTCGTCGTCCTCCTCGACGCTTGCGACCGCCTTCTTCGCGCCCTGCACGCGATAGGTGACGTCGACGCCGCTGACGATCACCGACGGCCGGCGCTCGCTGGCCGCCGCGCTCGCGGAGTCGGTGCCGGGGGGCTCAGGCGCGGCCATACTTCGCCTCGTCCCGCCAAAAGAGCCATAGGCCGGCGACCAGGAGCCCGACGGCCCACAGGCCGGCAGCCGCCCAGAACGGCCACACGATCGGGAACTCCGTCATCAGGCTCTGCCGCACGAGAGTGATGGGCAGGGCGAACGGCTGCAGGTTGAGGACGTCGCGGACGGTCTCATGGTGGCGCGCGTAGTGGTCGATGCTGAAGAAGACCCCGGAGAGATAGCGCAGCAACCGGATGGCGACCGGGATGAGATTGCCGATGTCACGGGAGATGTTGAGCAGGCGGGCGCCCATCAGGACCAGGCCGGCCATCATGGCGATCTGCAGGGCGAAAGCGAGCGGCAGGAGCAGCCACTTCAGCCCCACCGGCTCGTGGGTGACGAGCATCAGCACGATGAGAACGGCCATCGCCGGGAGCGTGCGGATCGCCTCGGACAGCGTCACGGATAAGGGGAGCAGGGCGCGCGGGAAGCGCAGGGCCCGGACCAGCCCGAGATTGCCGACGATCGCTTTGGTGCCCTTGGTGATCGCGGCCGAGCTGAAGCCGAAGACGACCACGCCGATGGACAGGAAGCCGATGAAGTTCTGCACGCCGCGCTTGGTGTCCAGCAGCAGGCCAAAGATCAGGAAATAGCTGACTACCAGCAGCAGCGGGTTGAGCAGCGTCCAGATGACGCCGAGGCGGTCCTCGGAGTTCTTCTCTGCGGCGTCGGCGCTGGCCAGGGTCCACAGAAAGGAGCGGCGACGCCACAGGGTACGGACATAGGTGCCGAACGGCGGCCGACCGCCCAGCGCTTCGAGGCCGTGGGCCTTGGCCAGGGCGGCGGCCTGTTCGGCACTCAGGGCCGGCGGGAGGGGAGCCCCGCCGGGCGCCGACGTCACAGCCGGCTGACCTTCTCGCCCTCGGCAGCGACGCCGCGGGTGTCGAAGAAGCGGTTCGCCGTCGCGGCGAGCGCATCGACGTCATACTCGCGGTGATTCTGGATGAGGATCACCAGGTCGGCTGCAGCGACGGCACCGGCGAGGTCCTCGACGCGCTGCGCGCGATCGCCCAGGGCGCGCCAGTCGGTCACGTGCGGGTCGTGGTACTGCACCACGGCACCCTTATCGGCCAACTGCTTGGCGAGTGGCACTGCGGGCGACTCCCGCTGATCGGCGATATTGGGCTTGTAGGTCACGCCGAGCAGTAGCACGGTCGACCCGCGCAGCGGCTTCGCGTCCTCGTTGAGGATGTTCTGCGCCCGCTGCACGACGTATGCCGGCATGGTCGCGTTGATCTCCTGCGCCAGCTCCACGAAGCGGAAGGGATAGCCGAGGCGGGCCCGGACGTTGTGGGAGAGGTAGTTGGGGTCGATCGGGATGCAGTGCCCGCCGACGCCCGGACCGGGGTAGAACGCCTGAAAGCCGAAGGGCTTGGTCTTGGCCGCGTCGATGACATCCCACAGATCGATGCCGAGGTCGTGGCAGAAGCGCGCCATCTCGTTGACGAGGGCGATGTTGATGTGCCGGTAGGTGTTCTCGAGAAGCTTGGCGGTCTCGGCCTCGCGGGTGCCCTTGGCGCGCACGACGGTGTCGACGAACTGGCCGTAGAACGCCGCGGCCGCGTCGCCGCAGGCCGGGGTCTGGCCACCGACGACCTTGGGGGTGTTCTTGGCGCCGAACTTCTCGTTGCCCGGGTCGATCCGCTCGGGGGAGAAGGCGAGGTGGAAGTCGGTGCCGGCGACCAGGCCGGTCTCCTCCAGGATCGGGCGCACGACCTCGTCGGTAGTGCCGGGGTAGGTCGTCGACTCGAGGATGACAAGCATCCCCTTCTGGAGGTTGTCGCGGATCGTCGTCACGGCCGAGACGACCGGGCCCAGGTCCGGGCCGCCGTCCTCGGACAGGGGCGTCGGCACACAGATGACGATGGTCTTGGCGTCGCGAAGCCGGCTGGCGTCGGTGGTGGCCTCGAAGCCGGCCGTGGTCATCTCGGCGATGTCGCCGTCGGAGAGGTCATCGACATGGGAGCGGCCGGCGTTCAGGCCGTCGACCACGCGCTGGCCGATGTCGAAGCCAAGAACCTTCAGGCCGACCCGGGAGGCCTCCTGCGCCAGTGGCAGGCCGACATAGCCCAAACCGACGATCGCGACGTCAACGGACATACGTAAGTGCTCCTCGAGGCTGAAACGGCCGGTCGTCGGGTGTGATTGGGGGAGTCGCCAGCAACAACGCATGCGGCCCTGAGAGCCCGCACAAACCCGCAACATACTAGCTCAGCTCCCCAGCGCGGCATTGCCGCCGTGACATGATCGGGCCACCATGTCGACGCCCGACTTTCCGCTGCCCGACACCATCGCCGGCGTGCCTGGTGATCCCGGCCGGCCCGCGCCCCGCACGCGGGTGTTGTTGATGTCCAGCAATGGCGCTGGCATGGGGCACCTGACCCGCCTGCTGGCCTATGCGCAGCACCTGCCCCCGCGCATCGAGCCCTATGTGCTCTCGTTGTCGCAGGCGGTGCCCGTGGTCGCGGGATATGGCTATCGCTACGAATACCTGCCCTCCGCGGGTGCGCTCGGGATGACGTCGGCCCTATGGCAGCCGCTCTTCGCCGAACGCCTAGCCGAGGCCGTCGGACGGATCGCGCCCGCGCTGGTGGTCTTCGACGGCACCCATCCCTATCGCGGGATCGATCAGGCCCGGGCCGCACACCCAGACGTGCGGTGGGTGTGGTCGCGGCGCGGGATGTGGAAGACCGGCCGCAACAGCGATCAACTGGCCAAGTCGGCGTGGTTCGACGAGGTGATCGAGCCCGGGGACCTGGCCGCCGAAGCGGACCGAGGGGCGTCGGCGAGCGCGCCCGCCTTCCGTGTGGGCCCGGTGACCCTGGTCGACGGGGCCGAACTGGTCACGCGGGCGGAGGCTCGGGCGGCGCTCGGGCTGCCTGCCGACGGCCGGATCGGTTTGGTGTCGCTCGGCGCCGGGAATATCAACGACACCACCGGCGAGGTCGGTGGGGCGGCCGCGGCGCTGCGGGCCAACGACTGCGCGGTGGCGGTGACCGACGTCGCGATCGCGGAAAGCGCGCATACGGCCGATGTGCATCTGGTGCGGGCCTATCCGCTCGCGCGGTTTTACCGCGCTTTCGATGTGGTGATCTCGGCGGCCGGCTACAACTCCTTCCACGAGTTGTTGCGGCTGGGCGTGCCGGCCCTCTTTGTGCCCAACACCGAGACCTCGCTCGACGATCAGGTCGCGAGAGCGACGTATGCCGGGGAGCGGGGCTGGGCGCGCACGCTCGCGTCGGCCGCCGGTCCCGACGCATCCGAGGCGGTGCGCCTGATGCTGGCCCACGGTGCGGACATGGCGGGCTCGGCCGCCGCATCCGACCCGGGCAATGGGGCTCCCGCCGCAGCGGCGCGGTTGATGGCCGTGCTGTCCGAGGCGAGTCGCCCGCCCGATTTAGGCCCCTCGGACGCGATCGACGACGTCGTGGCCGGCGCGGGTGTCGACCCGGGCGAAGGGCGGGCGTGATGCGCGGGCGGACGAGCGACGGCAAACCTCGCTGGTTGGTCCGTGCGGCGCAGACCGTGCGGTCCTCCCCCCGGCTCAGTTCTGTGGGCAATCGCGCTGTCGACGGGGTCCAGGGCAACCGGACGCTGGTCGATGTCGCGACTCGGCTGTTCGCTTTCGCCGGCGGGGTGCCCGTGATCTTCCTCAAGGGTGGGCGCGGCGTCGAGGAGGTCGAGCACTCCGAGCGGTTGCCCGTCGTGCTCATCGACGCTGTGGCAACACCGGCCGAGGCGATTCCGGGCCTGCTGGCCGACGTCGCCGACCTGCAGGAGGCCACGCGAGGATTCCGGCCATTGCTGCTGCTGGACGTTCCGGCGTTCCGCGAGGCGCGGGCATACGGCTATCCGATGGAACTGCTTGTGCCCCAAGCAGATTGGGCCTTCGACTCGGACTGGGAGGACTACTACGCCGGGCGGCTGGCGATGATCGCCACGCGCTACCGGACGTGGGCCACTGTCCGGGTGATCGACGGCCGGATCGAGCCGCTCGGCCGCCGCCTCCTGACGGGCCTGGCCACCTATCGCCCGTGGGACGCCGCCTTCCTCTGACGCGCGCCTTGGTCCACCTGAGCTCGGTGGGTCAGGGCACCGGCAACCGCACACCCGTATGCCGCCCGTAGAGTGACGCGCGTGACCACCCCCCGGCCGCGCATCTGGCGACCCGACGACTGGGCGCTCGACGACCTGGTGGCCGCCAAAGCGTCGACCCGCGTGTCCGTCGTCATCCCCGCCCGCGACGAGCAGGACAGCGTCGCGGCCGTGGTGACCGGGATCGCCGGCGCCTGGTGCGGCCCTGGTGGCCTGGTCGACGAGATCGTCGTCATCGACAGCGACTCGATCGACGCGACCGCCGAGCGCGCGCGAGCCGCAGGCGCAAAAGTCTTCTCGGCCAAGGATATTCGACCCGAGGCCGGGCCGGCGGAGGGCAAGGGGGAGGCACTGTGGAAGGCCGCGCAGGTCGCGCAGGGCGACCTGCTGGTCTTCGTGGACGCCGACCTGGTCGAGTGGGGAGCGCACTTCGTTCCGGGCCTGCTGGGGCCGCTGCTGACCGACCCGGGCGTGCATCTGGTCAAGGCTGTCTATGACCGCCCGATGCTCGGTGCCGACGGGCACGAGGCGGAGTCGGGTGGCCGGGTCACCGAGCTGGTGGCCCGCCCGCTGCTGGCGTTGCACTGGCCGGATCTCGCGCACATCGTCCAGCCGCTCGCCGGGGAATGGGCGATCCGGCGCCGCACCTTCGCCGGGCTGTCGGTGCCCATGGGATACGGGGTGGAGATCGCCGCTCTCATTGATGTCGCCGAAGTCTTCGGGGCGCACTCGATCGCGCAGGTCGACCTGGGCCGGCGCACCCACCGCAACCGGCGGCACGACACGCTCGGCCCCATGGCGCTGCAGGTGCTGGCGGCTGCGGAGGTGCGGCTCGGCAGCCGCGAGGTGGCGAGGGAGCCGGCGCGGGTGGAGTTGCGGCAGTTCGACCTGGTGGCCGGCGGATTCGTGCCGCGTTCGCGCTTCCCGGTGGTGGGTGAGCGGCCGCCGATCGAGCCCGGCGCTGCCTCCCGGGCGCCGTCGGTTTTGGCCGGCTCGGAGCAGCCCCGCGACGTGCCGCGCTCCGGCGTCGCCGCGCTGGTTCGCGCGGACGCGGGCAAGGACGCAACCCTCGCCCCCGTCAACCGTGTGGCTTCCGCCGCACGATCTCAGGGCGCCGGGACGCGGCTGCGGTTGGGGCGGCATACGTATGACGCGGACGCACGGCTAGTGATGGCGATCGTCAACCGGACGCCGGATTCGTTCTACGACAAGGGATTGACGTGGACGACGGACGCGGCCAAGGACCGGGTCGTGCAGGTCGTCGAGCAGGGCGCAGACATCGTGGACATCGGCGGGATCAAGGCTGCGCCGGGGCACGAGATCGACGCGACCGAGGAGAAGCGGCGGGTCGTGGACTTCGTCGCCTGGGTGCGCGGGGAGTTCCCCGATCTGGTGATCAGCGTCGACACCTGGCGCTCGGAGGTCGCCCGCGCCGTGTGTGCGGTGGGCGCGGACCTGATCAACGACGCCTGGGGTGGCTACGACCCCCTGCTGCCTGAGGTGGCCGCCGAGTTCGGGTCGGCGCTCGTCTGCACGCACACCGGCGGGGTCACTCCGCGCACCCGGCCGTTCCGGATCGAGTATGACGACGTGGTCGCCGACATCGTCGAATCCCTTCTCACGCAGGCAAATCGGGCCGTGACCATGGGCGTCGACCCGGAGCGGATCATCATCGATCCGGCGCACGACTTCGGCAAGAACACCTGGCATTCCCTGGCCGCGACCCGGCAGCTGGACCGGTTGGTCGCCACGGGCTGGCCGGTGCTCGTCTCGCTGTCCAACAAGGACTTCGTGGGCGAAACCCTGGACAAGCCCGTCGGCGAGCGGCTGATCGGCACGCTCGCGACCACGGCTATCTCGGGCTGGCTCGGCGCGCAGATCTATCGCGTACACGAGGTCGCCGAGACCCGGCAAGTCCTCGACATGGTGAGCACCATTGCGGGGCAACGGCTTCCGTCGATCACGACCCGGGGACTGCAATGAGTTCGGCGGCCGACGGCGGGGCCCGAGCGAAGGCCACCGGGCCGGTTGCGGACGCCCGAGCGGTTGGCCCCGCACGGACGGATGGCCCGACTCGGCCGGTTGTGCTATGCGCGGTCGTGGCGCTGGTCGTCCCGTCCTCGCCCATGCAGTTGCCGGACTATGTCGGGCTCCAGGACCCTTTCGGTGCGATCCGGGAGCGGTGCGTGCGCGCACTCGCCGAGCTACTTCACCAGCGGGACGTCGACCGGGTCGCCATCGTCACCACCGCCGACCCCGCCGCCGGTCACACCCGTGGGCCGCTCGGCGTCCGCATCGGTCGCGAGCTGCTGTCCCGCGCGGGCTGGACGGGCGACGTCACGCCCGTCGCGGTGCCGGTCGACGCGGATGGTGCGGCGATCGCGGAGGTCGTGCACGGCATACGGGGATGGGGCGAAGGCATCCTCCTGCTGGTCGTCGCCGACGGGAGCGCCAAACGCACCGAGAAGGCGCCCGGACACTTCGACGACCGGGCCGCCGCCGTTGATGCCGACGTGCTGCGGGCGCTCGCGGAAGGCGATACGGCGGCCCTCGCCGCGCTGGATCCGGGGCTGTGCCAAGAGCTTTGGCTCACCGGCCGGGCGGCATTTGCCGTCCTCGCCGGCGTGTTCAGTGATGTCCCAGCGGATTCGAGCCTGCTTTGGTCGGGCGACCCGTATGGCGTGCAATACGTCCTGGCCCGCTGGCAGGCG
>NZ_DAOQZV010000148.1:0-7929 GCF_035343835.1 Nostocoides sp.
GCGCACGATGGACCCTTGACGCGCGGCCGACCGGGCGCGTGCCAGTCGCTTGCGACGTGGCGCAGCGGCTGGGGCGCTGCGCTCGCGAGGTGAGCGAACGGCATACGGGCTCGGGTGTGGGCACACTCACCACCGGGTGGGGTGTCGCCGCCCGGGTGGCGCGGGTAGCTTCGCAAGCATGTCCGAGGCCTCGACCCCACGTCCCGAGCGCGACCGTCCCTGGGTGATGCGCACCTATGCCGGGCACTCCAGTGCCGCGGCGAGCAATGCGCTCTACCGGCGCAATCTTGCCAAGGGGCAGACGGGTCTCTCGGTTGCCTTCGATCTGCCCACGCAGACCGGCTACGACCCCGATCATGTGCTCGCGCGTGGTGAGGTGGGCAAGGTCGGGGTGCCCATCAGCCACATCGGTGACATGCGGGCGCTCTTCGACGCGATCCCGCTGGTCGAGATGAATACCTCGATGACGATCAACGCCACGGCCATGTGGCTGCTGGCTATGTATCAGGTCGTCGCCGAGGAGCAGGCCGAGGCGGCGGGCGAGGATCCGACGGCGGCGGTGCACCGACTGTCGGGGACGACGCAGAACGACATCATCAAGGAGTACCTCTCGCGCGGGACCTATGTCTTCCCGCCCGGGCCGTCCATGCGGCTGCTCACCGACGTTGTCACCTACACGGTCCGAGAGATCCCGAAGTGGAACCCGACCAATGTCTGCAGCTATCACCTGCAGGAGGCCGGCGCGACGCCGGTCCAGGAGATCGCCTTTGCCATGTCCACCGCGATGGCGGTGCTCGATGCGGTGCGCGAATCGGGGGTTGTGGCGCCCGAGGAGTTCGGCGAAGTCGTCGCCCGGATCTCCTTCTTTGTCAACGCGGGCGTGCGTTTCGTGGAGGAGATGTGCAAGATGCGCGCCTTCGTCGCCTTGTGGGAGGAAATCACCCGCGAGCGGTATGCCGTGGCCGACCCCAAGCAGCGCCGGTTCCGGTATGGCGTGCAGGTCAACTCGCTCGGCCTGACCGAGGCCCAGCCGGAGAACAACATCCAGCGGATCGTGCTGGAGATGCTCGCGGTCACGCTGTCCAAGGACGCCCGGGCGCGTGCCGTGCAACTGCCGGCGTGGAATGAGGCGCTCGGTCTGCCGCGGCCCTGGGATCAGCAGTGGTCACTGCGCATCCAGCAGGTGCTGGCCTATGAGTCGGATCTGCTCGAATACGGCGACCTTTTCGAGGGCTCGACCGTGGTGGCCGCCAAGGTGGCCGAGTTGGTCGATGGCGCCAAGGCCGAGATGGCGCGCATCGCCGAACTCGGCGGGGCGGTCGCCGCCGTCGAGAGCGGGTATCTGAAGTCGGCGCTGGTGGCCTCGCATGCCGATCGGCGAGCGCGGATCGAGCGGGGCGAGGACATCGTCGTCGGTGTCAACAAATTCGAGACAACCGAGCCCAACCCGCTCACCGCCGACCTGGACACCGCGATCCAAAGCGTCGATCCCGGTGTCGAGGCCGCCGCCGCGGCGGCCGTGCGACGGTGGCGCGAGCAGCGCGATGCCGATCCAGAGCGCCGGGACCGGGCGATCGCGGCGCTGGCGCGGTTGCGCGCCGACGCGGCATCCGGGGTAAATCTGATGGCCGCCAGCCTGGAGTGCGCGCGGGCCGACGTGACCACGGGGGAGTGGGCCGGGGCCTTGCGCGAGGAGTTCGGCGAGTACCGCGCCCCGACCGGGGTGTCCGGCTCGGTGGGCATTGCCGAGGCGGGCGAGGGGTTGCAGGCCGTGCGGGCGCAGGTGGCCGAGTTGGGCAGCGCTTTGGGGGAGCGGTTGCGCATCCTGGTCGCCAAGCCGGGGTTGGATGGGCACAGCAATGGCGCTGAGCAGATCGCGGTCCGGGCGCGGGATGCCGGCTTCGAGGTGGTCTATCAGGGCATTCGCCTAACGCCGGCCCAGATCGTCGCGGCGGCAGTGTCGGAAGATGTGCACCTGGTCGGCATCTCGATCCTGTCGGGCTCGCATATGGAGTTGGTGCCGGAGATCCTCGCCGGGCTGCGCGCGGCCGACGCCGGCGAGATTCCGGTGGTCGTGGGCGGCATCATCCCCGAGTCCGATGGCGCCAAGCTGCGCGAACTCGGCGTGGCCGCGGTCTTCACCCCCAAGGACTTTGGCCTGAACGAGATCATGGCGCGCTTCGTGGAGATCATCCGCTCGGCGAACCTAACCTCTGCTAGCAGGGTTTAGGTGACGTCCAGCAGGGTAGAACCTGCTGGAGGTCACCTAATGTGTGCTGAGTCGCGGATGGAGGCGACCCCGCGGATTGCCGGGCTGGCTAGCTGCACGTGCGCGGGCTCGGCGGGGGCGGGCAGTGCCGGGCGGCATACTGGCGGGGTGAGCTTGCACTGTCCCGCGACCCTTTATATCGCCCGGCACGGCGACGCCGAGTACACGCACGCACACGTGATGTCGGACGAGGGTGGCTGGTTGACCGAGACCGGTCAGGTCCAGGTCACCGAGTGCGCACACGACCTGGCTGATCGCCGGATCGCGGCGGTCTACAGCAGCCCGATGCAGCGGGCCGTCGAGTCGGGCGTGTTGGCTTCGAGTGAACTCTCGGTGCGCCACCGCGAGCTTGCGGGGCTCGAGGAGATTCGCGTCGGTGAACGGGCCGGTCAGCCGTGGAACGATCCGGTCACCCGCGAGGTGTATGACGCGTGGTTCCGCGGCGATCTCGACGCGCGCATCCCCGGGGGCGAGTCGGGTGCGGAGGTGGTTGCGCGCTTCCGAGAGGCGTTGGCGACGATCGCCGACCAGCATCGAGGCGAGCAGGTGTTGATCTTCACGCACGGCGGCATCATGTCGCTCGTCGTGCCCCGCCTGGCGATCAATGTTCGCGACGATCTGGCCTACCTGCAGTTCGTGCCCAACGCGGTGCCGGCCCGGGTCGAGGCCGGCGACGAGGACTGGCGCGTCATCTCCTGGCCCGGCTCCGCGAGCAAAGACGTGGTCTGACGCTGCCCCCGCGCAGAACTTCGTGGCGCCGGCCCCTGTTCCTAAACCCTGCTAGCAGCATTTAGGTGACCTCCAGCAGGGTCTACCCTGCTCGACGTCCCCGAAGGTGTGCTGAGTCGGGGCGATATCCGGGTCCTCGCGAAGTATCGCAGCGAGGAAGGAGCGGAGAACTTCGTGGGGTGAGTCAGAAGAGCCGGTGGTCGGTGGTGTCGATGCCTTTGAGCGCGTCGTAGTCGAGCACCACGCATCGGATGCCGCGGTCTTCGGCGAGGGTGCGCGCCTGCGGCTTAATCTGTTGCGCCGCAAAGATTCCCGTGACCGGAGCCAGCAGCGGGTCGCGATTCATCAGATCCAGATACCGCGTCAGCTGCTCGACGCCGTCGATCTCGCCGCGGCGCTTGATCTCGACCGCGACGGTGATTCCGCTCTGGTCGCGGCACAGGATGTCGACCGGCCCGATGGCCGTCATGTACTCCCGGCGAATCAGCGCGTACCCATCGCCGAGCGTATGGATGTGTTCCGCCAGCAGCGCCTGCAAGTGCGCCTCGACGCCGTCCTTGACCAGGCCGGGATCGACGCCGAGATCGTGCGCGGTGTCCGAGATGACCTCGTGGATGCGCACCCGGAGCCGATCGTCCGATTTGGTATGCCGCACCACCCAGACCGCGGCAACGCCCTCGTCTGCTTCATCGGCCTCGGGCGCCACCTCGGCCATCGTGCACGGTGGCGACATCCAGTTCAGGGGCTTGTAGGACCCGCCGTCGCTGTGGACCAGCACCGAGCCGTCGGCCTTGACCATGAGCAGCCGGGTCGCCAGCGGCAGGTGGGCGGTCAACCGCCCGTCATAGTCCACGCTGCATTTGGCGATCACGACGCGCACGAGGCGACACTTTAGCCCGGCGTTCTGCCGGCTCAGGAAATCGGGCCGTCGGCCTCAGCAGGCGACCGGGGCTGACACGCCGAAAACTCGGCGGAATTTCCGGCGTGCTGGCCCCGGTCGATTGAGGCGACGTCTCACCTGTCGGCGTCGTGGACCAGGATGGCGATCTGCACGCGATTGTCGAGGTCGAGCTTGGTGAAGATCCGCCCGACATGGGCCTTCACTGTGGCCACGCTCATGAACAACTCGCTCGCGATCTCGGTGTTCGAGCGCCCTCGCCCGATGGCCTGGGCAACCTCCAACTCCCGATCGGTGAGCAATCCCAACTTTCGCTTGGCGTCCGCCCGCGCGGTGTCCGGCGGCTCGGCCGGCGTCGCTACGGCCGCGATCAGGGTGGCCGTGACGCTCGGTGAGAGCATCGGCTGGCCGGCGGCAACCGTCCGCACGGCCTCGACCAGAGCTGCCGGCGGGGTGTCCTTGAGAAGGAATCCCGCGGCGCCGGAGCGCAGGGCGCGCAACACCATCTCGTCCGCATCGAAGGTCGTCAGAACCAGGATCCGGGGTGGATTCGGGCCCGCCAGAATGCGTTCGGTCGCGCTGAGTCCGTCGCGCCTCGGCATCCGGATGTCCATCAGCACGACATCCGGACGCTCCCGCGCGACGACCTCCAAGGCGTCCTCGCCGTCCTTCGCTTCGGCGACGATGGCGATGCCCGGGTCGCCGCCGAGGATCAGGCCGAGTCCCGTGCGAACCATCGGGTCATCGTCGACAAGGACGACGCGAATGGGCGCGCTCATCGGGATACTCCTTGAGTGGGTTCGGCGGCCGGCCACGGGAGCCAGGCCGAGACGAGATAGCCGCCATCGGGTTCGGTGCCGTGACGCAGCAGGCCGCCGGCGAGCGCAACCCGCTCCCGCAGGCCGAGCAGCCCCAGCCCCGACCGGGGCAGGGCATGATCCAGCGGCTGCAGCGCGCGGGGATTGCGCACCTCGATCTGCAGGCCGCCCGGTGACGCGCCGCTGACCGAGACCCGCACCGCCGTGCCGGGCGCGTGCTTGCGCGCATTGGTGAGCGCTTCCTGCACCACGCGGTATGCCGTTCGGCCCAGGACGGGAGGCACGTCGCCGACGGTGGAATCGGCATACGTGATCCGGGTGCCGAGTCCCTCGGCCTCCGCGATCAGGTGCGGGACGTCGCGAATATCGGGCTGTGGAGGCTCGGGGGCACCGGCGTCCGCGCGCTCGTCGCGCAGGACGCCGAGGACTTCTCGAAGATCGGCGAGGGCCTGATGGGCATTGGTCTCGATGGTCGTCAGGGCCTGCGACATCTGCTCTGGTGTGAGGTCCTTGCGATAGTTCAGTGCGCCCGCGTGCATGGCGACGAGCGAAATCCGGTGGGCGAGAACGTCATGCATCTCCCGAGCGATCCGCGTCCGTTCGCCGGCAGCAGCCTGCGCGACCCGGCGTTCCTGATCGCGCTGCGCGGACTCCACGCGCTCGCGCTCCAGCTCGCGGCGCCCGCCGACGGCATACCCGATGGCGGTCACGGCGGCAACCAGCAGGGTGATCATGATCAGCGTGAGGATCAGGTTCAGGCGGTTCTCGTCCAAGGAGGGGTAGATGCGCTCGCTGGCCGCCCCGGTAGCGATATTGAGCGGGATCAGCCAGGCCAGCTCACGCCAGCGCCGGCGCGCCGCGACCGAGGCGAGCACGAGGATTACGGCGCCGCCCGCGGACGTCGACACGGCTCCCGCGAGCGTCACGATCAGCGCGATCCGCAGCGGCCAGCGCCGCCGCCAGATCGTCAGCACCCCCGCCGCGATGCCGACGAGCAGGTCACCCAGCATCGCCCAGAGGCGAAGTGCCGGCGAGATGTCGTCTGGCAGGGTCGACCGCACGGTGACCCAGGCCAGGAAGCCGACGATGACCACGAAGGCGACCCGCCACGTTTTGCCCCAGCGCCCGAGGGGCGGGTTCGGGGGGTCGCGGGGGATCGTCATACGCCAACGTTAGGCGGGTTCGCGGGGTGTGCGGGGCCACCCCGAGTCGATCTGTTGGCCGGCGCGATAGACCAAAGTCGTAGCACGGATGAGTCGAAGTGCTGATGTGGCAGCCGCATCAGCCGGCGCAATCTGGATGCATGATCGCTGTCGAGAACCTCACCAAGCGCTACGGCACCTTCACCGCCGTCGACGCCATCACCTTCGAAGCCCGCCCGGGATCGGTCACCGGATTCCTCGGCCCGAACGGCGCCGGCAAGTCAACGGCCATGCGGATGATGACCGGACTGACCCCGCCGACCAGCGGCCGCTCGACGATCCTCGGGCACCCGTATGCCAGCCTGCCCAATCCCGCGCGCCACGTGGGCGTCATGCTCGACGCCACGGCCCAGCATCCCGGCCGCACCGGGCGCGAGGTGCTGCACCTGATCGGGATGCAGATCGGGGTGCCCAAGGCCCGCGTCGAGAGCGCATTGCAACTCGTCGGCTTGACCGACGAGGAGAGCAAGCGGCGGGTGCGCAACTACTCCCTCGGCATGCGCCAGCGCCTCGGCCTGGCCGGCGCGCTGATGGGCGACCCGCAGGTACTGGTCCTCGACGAGCCGGCGAACGGCCTTGACCCGCAAGGGATTCACTGGATGCGCCAGCTCCTGCGCGCCTATGCCGACCAGGGCGGCACCGTCCTGCTGTCGAGCCACCTGCTGCACGAGGTGCAGATCATCGCCGACGACCTCGTGATGATCGGGCGTGGTCGGATCGTCGCCCAGGGGTCGAAGGCCGACCTGCTCGGAGCCGCGGGCACGCGGGCCAACTCCGTCGACAATGCCGTCCTCGCCGCGGCCCTGCGGGCGCGGGGGGTCGAGGTCACCGGCGATCGCACCGGCGTGGTCGCCAAGACCGATGCCGAGACCGTGGGCCGCGCGGCGCTGGAGGCCGGCGTGGTGCTGACCGAGCTGCGGACCTCAGGTGCGGAGGGTCTGGAGGAGATGTTCCTCGCGCTCACCGCCGCCGATGCGCGCGACTCCGGCCCCGCCGCCGCGAAGGACGCGGCGTGAATCCCGTCCCTCTCGCGTGCTCCTGCCGTATGCCGGCCCCCCGCCCCAACCATCCTCCGCGCCGTCTCGGCGCTGCCATGACAACAAAGGATCTGACATGACTGCCGTCCTCGACCCGACCACCTCCCACCTGACCCACGAGCGCACCGCGATCGAGCAGACGCCAGGCATCCCGTTCGCCCGGCTGGTCCGCGTCGAACTGCGCAAGATGGTCGACACCCGAGCCGGCCGCTGGATGCTCATCGTGATGTCGGCCGTGTCCCTGCTCGTCGTGCTCGTCAATCTGATCTGGGGCGACCGGGAGAGCCTGAACTTCTCCTCCTTCGTGGCGCTGACCACCTTCCCGCTCATCGTGCTGCTGCCCATCGTCGGGATCATGGCGGCCACGGCGGAGTGGTCCCAGCGCACCGGGCTGGTGACCTTCACCCTGGAGCCGCGGCGAGTCCGCGTCCTCCTGGCGAAGAATCTCGCCGGCATCATCCTCGGCCTGGTGGTCATCGCGGCCGCCTTTGCTGCCGCGGCGCTGGCCACCCTCATTGCGATCACGGTGCGCGACGTGCCCGCGGACTGGTCGATGACCTGGCAGTCGGTGATCGGGATCCTCGCCGGAATGACCATCTATGTCATCCAGGGCCTGGCCTTCGGGTTTGCCCTGCTGATCACGCCCCTGGCGATCGTGGCCTCGATCCTGCTGCCGACGATCTGGTCGATCGCGTCCAGCATCAGCGCCAGGCTGGACACCGCCGGTGCCTGGCTCGACCTCAACCGCACCGTCGAGCCGCTCTTCTCCGGCACCATGTCGGGCGAGAACTGGGCTCAGCTCGGAACATCCAGCCTGGTCTGGATCGGCATCCCGATGGCCATCGGCGCCTGGCGCGTGCTGACCCGCGAAGTCAAATAGCCCCCGGGCAGGCAGAGAGCGGGCTGCGCCAGCGCTGCCTGTCTGTTCCGGGAAACCAAGCTCGCTTCGCTCGCCCTCCGGGGGCTCCGCCCCCGG
>NZ_DAOQZV010000149.1:0-7890 GCF_035343835.1 Nostocoides sp.
TGGCCGTGCTGGCGCTCACCGGGCGCCCGGCGCCACTGAGCGATCTCGCGGCACGCTTCATCGGCGTCGGTTTCGTGGCCGCGCTCGGGAGAAGCCAGATGTTCGGGCCGGATCTGATCCAGTGGTGGCAGCGACCGGACGTGCCGCGCTGGCTCGGCGCCCTAGCGCTGATCGGCGCGGCCACCGTGGGCGTCGGCGTCGAGATCGCCCTATGGACCGCCTCGCGCTCACGCACCTGGCGCATCTCCTGGCTGGCGCTGGTCCGCGCCGATCTGGAGCGTTCGGGGGCCGTCGGCGCGATCATGACCAATGTCGGCGCGCTGATGGCGTTCGCCTACCCGGCCATCGGCGTGTGGGCCCTTCCGCTCTATCTCGTGCCGATCGCCACGGCGGTCATCGCGCTGCGCCGCGCCCAACGGATCCGCGATATTCAACACCAACTGATCACCGCGCTGTCGCGCCTGAGTGACGAAACCGGTCATACGAACCCTGGCCATGCGCAGCGCGTCGCCCGGCTCAGCGTGGCCCTGGGGGAGGAACTGGGGCTGGGGCCGTTGGATCTGCTGGCGGTGCGGGACGCCGCCCTGGTCCACGACGTCGGGCAGGTCACGCTGGCGGAACCGATCCCGGACGGCGCCACGCTCGGCGCAGCCCCGGCGGAGCAGGCGCAGGTCGTCCTCGACACCGTGCGCATCATCGAGGCCGCCGGGCTGCCCGAGCCGATGGTCGAAGCGGTGCGCGGGAGCATCGTGCAGTTCCGGCAGTTGCGCGAACAGGGCCAGACGATCCCCGTGACCGGCCGCATCGTCAAGGTCGCCAATGCCTATGACGACCTGACCAGGGGCCGGCGCTCGGCCCGGGCTGCGGCCCTGGAGCGGATCCACCTGGGCCTCGGCTACGAATACGACCCGGCCGTGGTCGACGCCCTCGCCCGGGTCACCGAGAACGCCTAAGCGGCGGTCGTGCTGGCGCGCACCCGCCGCTTAGGCGTTCGGTGACCTTCGGGCGACCGCGTCTGCGGTCTGCTCAGGCCTTCTTGGTGTCGGCGAAGATCGTCGCGATCGCATCGATCTTGGCCAGCAGCTGGTCGGCGACGTCGACATCGAAGCTGCCCTTGGTGCCACTGGCGCCGGCGAGCTTGGTGGCCTCGTTGACCAGGGTGTGCAGGTTCGGGTACTTCTCGAAGTGCGGGGCCTTGAAGTAGTCGGTCCACAGCACCCACAGGTGGTGCTTGACCAACTCGGAGCGCTGCTCCTTGATGATCGCGGCCCGCACTCGGAAGTCGGGGTCGTCGTTGTCGGCAACCTTGGTGCAGATCGCCTTGAGGGATTCGGCCTCGATGCGCGCCTGCGCGGGGTCGTAGACGCCGCAGGGCAGGTCGCAGTGGGCGCTGACGGTCGGGATGCGAATGAGTCGGCGGAACATGATGTCCTCTCAGGGCTTGGCCGGGCGAGCCGGACGCGGATCGCTCGCGATCAAACCTACCCGGCCGAGCGCCTCGGCAGCCGGAGCGGGGGCGGCCAGAGTCGGCACGCGACCACCGCGAGCACGTCACTGCTGGCCACCGAACCGAAGAGCCAGCTGTCGGCTCCGACCGAGGGATTGTCGCGCTCGAGCCACCAGCGCGCCGGGTCCGCGGGATCGCGCCCCGCGAGGCGTTTGACGGCAACCGGGCGCGGTGTGCCGTCGTGTTCGGCCGGGAGCCGGGCGATCACCAGAGCGCCCGAGCTCAGCCGACGGGTGCGACGGATCAGCAGCAGATCGCCCGGCCCCAGTGTCGGCGACATGGAGTGGCCTTCGACACGAACCACCCCGATCGGCGCCGGCAGGTATGACACGATGCCTAACGTTACGGTCATCCCCGTGGCGCCATCCGGGCCCACCCGCCCGGAATCCGACGTGGCCCGGCGCCCACGATCATCTGCCTGCTGTCTCGATTGGAGCCCGTAACCATGCGCACCCCCACCGATCCATCGACGCCCGGAGAGGCGGGCGATCCCTTTGCGAACGACCCGGTCTTCATCGCGCACGAAGGCGGCAAGCTCGGGGTAGTCGCAACCAAGCCACTCGCGGGCCGGGAGGATCTGGCCCTGCTCTACACCCCTGGGGTCGCCAAGGTGAGCGCCGCCATCGCCGCGGACGCCGGGCTGGCCGAGCGCTACACGAGCAAACGGCATACGGTCGCGGTCGTCACCGACGGCACGGCGGTCCTCGGCCTGGGCAATATCGGCCCGCTCGCGGCTCTTCCGGTCATGGAGGGCAAGGCCGTGCTGTTCAAGGAGTTCGGCGGCCTCGATGCCGTCCCCCTGTGCCTGGAGACCGGCACGGTGGACGAACTCGTTGAGGCGATCGCCCGCCTGGCGCCCGGCTTCGGTGGCATCAACCTCGAAGACATCTCCGCCCCGCGCTGCTTCGACATCGAGGACAAACTGGCCCGTCGGCTGCCGATTCCCGTCTTCCACGACGACCAGCACGGAACGGCGATCGTCGTCCTGGCCGGCCTGATCAATGGCTGCCGCGTGGTCGGGAAGGATCTGGCGGATCTGCGGATCGTCATCAGCGGGGCCGGTGCGGCCGGCATCGCGATCGCCAATTTGCTGCACGAGGTGGGCGTCGCCGATGTCGTGGTGTGCGACTCTCGCGGCATCCTCGGCCGGGGGCGCCACGACATCTCGGGCCACAAGGCGAAGGTCGCCGCGTGGAGCAACCCGCGCGACCTCGACGGCCCGATCGGCAAGGCACTGATCGGAGCCGACGTGCTGATCGGAGTCAGCGGAGGGACCATCGCTGAGGCGGATGTCGCGGCGATGGCGCCGGATGCCTTGATCTTCGCCTTGGCCAATCCCACGCCCGAGGTTCACCCCGACATCGCCGGTCGTCATGCCGCCGTCGTGGCCACCGGCCGCTCGGATTACCCGAATCAGATCAACAATGTGCTCGTCTTCCCCGGGATTTTCCGGGGCGCGCTGGATTCCGGTGCCCGCTCGATCACGACCGCGATGAAGCGTGCTGCTGCCGAGGCCATTGCCAGCCTGGTCGAGCAGCCGACGTCGGGCTGCATCGTCCCGAGCGTCTTCGACCGGCGCGTCTCCCCTGCGGTCGCGGCGGCGGTCAGCGCGCTGGCCTGATCGATGCCCGTATCACGCGCTCAGCGGGCGCCGCGGGCACCGGCAACCACGAAGACGGTCTTCCACCCGGGTGATCCGCGGGTCGGTCTCCGGCTTGAACAGCGGCGTGCCATCGTTGCCGGTCGCCTCGAGCAGCGCCCTGAGTTCGGCGTCGGCGCCTGGTCGCATCGACCGGAACTTCCAGATGCGGAAAGCCTTGCCGTTGATCCCGATCCGTTCCTGCGTGTAGATCGGTGAACCCGGCGAGTCCAGCCGGATCCAGAGGGCGACGATCAGCAGGAGCGGGGACAATGTCAGCAGCAGGGCGAGCGGCGCGAGCCGGTCGAAGCCGTCCTTGGCCCACCAGAGGCCCCGGAGTAGGTCGGCGCCTCGACCTGCCACAGCGGCAGGCCCTCGATCGGGCCAGAGCGGGCCCGGGGGCCGAAGATCCCGGTCATCGAGGACGCGATGACGATGTCGCGCCCCTCCTCGGCCAGGCGCCACATCAGGTCGCGGATCTCGGGCTGGGTCAGACCGGCGGAGGCCAGGATGAGAACCGACTCGACTCCCGACCGGCTTGCCGCTCCGTGACCTCGTCGGGGTCGACGCCGTGCCCGCCCACGACAGTTCGTCGGTGATCCGCAGGCCGGCGCCGTGGTGGGTGGCGATGTGCTGGCGCAAGGGGGCCAGGTCCCCGCTCGAGCCAACAGCAAGCATGGTCATCGACATCCCGCCGCCGGCGCGATGCCGGTTCAGCCAGATTCGCCAGCTCCACCGGGTCATCAGCAGCAGGATCGTGCCGACGGGCAGGAAGAGGCCGACGTACCCACCGGCCAGCCCCAGACGCAATGCGAAGGAGGCGAAGGAGACGACCCCGAGCATCCAGAGGCAGCGGTGAAGACCCGACGCCGTCCGATCTGGCGGCGCTCCGGGCCGGTTGATCCGGCCCGGAGCGACTGGTCAGTCCTCGGCGAAAGGGTCGTCCAGGCGCGCGAGCCAGGCGGCCAACCGCTCGATGGGCACCTCGAACTCAGGGTGCTCGTCGACGAAGGAGCGCAACTGGTCGGCGACCCAGGCGAGGCTGACCTCCTCCTCCCCGCGCCGGGTCTCCAACTCCTCGATGCCGCGATCGGTGAAGTACATCCTCGATCCCGTCAGCGATCGAAGGCGGCAGCCAGGAGGATGGCCTCCTCGGCCGCGTGCTTCTTCGACGAGCCGGTCGCGGGCGAGGCCGAAGCGGGCCGCGACGCGACACGCAGCGGCTTGGTGTAGCCCCGCTCGGCCAGTTCCGGAGGCAGGTTGAGGCCGAGGAACGGGTAGCACCCTTGGTTCTTCGGCTCGTCCTGGACCAGGACCAACTCGGCGTTGGGGTACTGCGCCAGGGCGGCGGCGATCTCGTCCGCCGGCAGCGGGTAGATCTGTTCCAGCCGCAGAATGGCGGTGCGCTGGTCGCCGCGCTTCTCGCGCTCCGCCTCGAGTTCGTAGACGACCTTGCCGCTGGCCAGCAGCACCCGGTCGACCTGGTGGCCATCGAGCTGGGTCGTATCCGGCAGGACGGGCCGGAAGCCGCCGGTCGTAAAGTCCTCGGGCATCGAGGACGCCGCCTTCAGCCGCAGCATGGACTTCGGCGAGAAGACGATCAGCGGGCGGCGGGGGCGGGCATACGCCTGGCGGCGCAGCAGGTGGAAGTGGCTCGCCGGCGTGCTCGGGTAGGCGACGGTCATATTGTCCTCGGCGCACAGCGTCAAGAAGCGCTCGATCCGCGCCGATGAGTGGTCCGGGCCCTGGCCCTCGTAGCCGTGGGGCAGCAGCAGGACGACCGATGAGTGCTGGCCCCACTTCTGTTCGGAGGAGGAGATGAACTCGTCCATGATCGTCTGGGCGCCGTTGACGAAGTCGCCGAACTGGGCCTCCCATAAGACGAGTGCGTCGGGCCGCTCAACCGAATAGCCGTACTCGAAGCCCATGGCGGCGTACTCCGAGAGCAGGGAGTCGTAGACCCAGAACTTCGCCTGGTCCGGGCTCAACTCACGCAGGGGCGTCCACTCGTCGGCGTTCTGCTTGTCGATCAGGACGGCGTGACGCTGGACGAAAGTGCCGCGCCGGCTGTCCTGTCCGGCCAGCCGCACCGGCGTGCCCTCCATGAGGAGGGAACCGAAGGCGAGCAACTCGCCCATACCCCAATCGACGCCGCCCTCGCGGGTGGAGGAGGCGCGCTTCTCCATCGCTTGCGCGAGCTTAGGGTGGACCGTGAAGCCGGGCGGTGGCGAGACGAACGCATCGCCGATGTGCTGGAGCATCTCGGTGGAGATGGCGGTCTGAGTGGCCGAGTGGCGCGGCGCGGTGGGGGTTTGGGCGGTCGGTCGCTCCAGCCCGGCGTGGCCTTCAACGTCGGTGCCGCGCACAGAGGGGTCATCGGCCGGCTTGTCCTGCTGCTGCATGGCCGCTTTGGTCTCGACGAAGACCTTTTCCAGCTGTTGCTGGTAGTCGCGCAAGGCCGCGTCGGCTTCGTCTTGGCTGATGTCACCGCGGCCGATCAAGGCCTCGGTGTAGAGCTTGCGCACGCTGCGCTTGGCCTCGATCAGCTTGTACATCAGCGGCTGCGTCATCGAGGGGTCGTCGCCCTCATTGTGTCCGCGGCGGCGATAGCACACCATGTCGATGACGACGTCCTTGTTGAACTCCTGACGGAACTCGTATGCCAGCTCCGCCACCCGCACGCACGCCTCCGGGTCGTCGCCGTTGACGTGGAAGATCGGTGCTTGCACCATCTTGGCGACATCGGTGCAGTAAAGCGACGAGCGCGAGCTGGTCGGCGCAGTCGTGAATCCGACCTGGTTGTTGATGACGACGTGCACGGTGCCGCCGGTGCGGTAACCGCGCAGTTGTGAGAGGTTCAGCGTCTCGGCCACGATGCCCTGGCCGGCAAAGGCCGCGTCACCGTGAAGCAGGATGGGCAGGACGGTGAAGTCCTCGCCGCCGAGGTTGATCCGGTCCTGCTTGGCGCGGGCGATGCCTTCGAGGACTGGGTCGACGGCCTCGAGGTGCGAGGGGTTGGCCGCGAGGTAGACCTTGGTGGTCGCGCCTGACTCGGCGGTGAAAACACCCTCGGTGCCGAGGTGGTATTTCACATCCCCTGAGCCCTGCACCGAGCGGGGGTCCTGCTTGCCCTCGAACTCGCGGAAGATCTGACTCGGCTGCTTGCCGGCGATATTGGCGAGCACATTGAGCCGGCCGCGGTGCGGCATACCGATGCACACCTCTTCGAGGCCGTCCTGGGCGGCCCGCGAGAGCACCCGGTCTAGCAGCGCGATCACGGACTCGCCGCCTTCGAGCGAGAAGCGCTTTTGGCCGACGAACTTGGTCTGCAGGAAGGTCTCGAAGGCCTCGGCGGAGTTGAGGCGGCGCAGGATCCGCAGTTGCTCCTCACGCGAGGTCTTGGCGTAGCCGATCTCGACCTTGCGCTGGATCCACCGGCGCTGCTCGGGGTCGGTGATGTGCATGTACTCGATGCCGACGGAGCGACAGTAGGAGTCGCGCAGAATGCCGAGGATCTTGCGCAGCGGCAGGAAGGGGACGCCGCCGAATCCGCCGGTGGCGAAGTGCCGGTCGAGGTCCCACAGCGTCAGATCGTGGCTGGTGACGTCGAGGTCGGGGTGGCGCCGCTGGCGGTATTCGAGCGGGTCGGTGTCGGCCATCAGGTGGCCACGCACGCGGTAGGCGTGGATCAACTCCTGGACGCGGGCAACCTTGTTGATGTCGTCGTCGTGCGAGGCGTCGATGTCCTGGACCCAGCGCACCGGCTCGTAGGGGATGCGCAGGCTGGCGAAGATCTCGTCATAGAAGCCGTCCGCGCCGAGCAGGAGCTGGTGCATGATCCGCAGCATGTCGCCGGACTGGGCACCCTGGATGATCCGGTGGTCATAGGTCGAGGTCAGCGTGAGGATCTTGCTGACGCCATTGCGGTTGAGGATCGTCGGGCTGGCCCCCTGCCACTCGGCCGGGTACTCGAGCGCGCCGACGCCGATGATGGTGCCCTGGCCTTGCATCAACCGCGGAACCGAACTGACCGTGCCGATGGTGCCGGGGTTGGTCAAGCTGATGGTCGTGCCTTGGAAGTCGTCGATGGTCAGCTTGCCGCCGCGGGCCTTCTTGATCAGGGACTCGTAGGCGGCCCAGAAGTGCGAGAAGTCCATGCTCTCGGCGGCCTTGATGGAGGGGACGAGCAACTGCCGGGTGCCGTCGTCCTTGGCCAGGTCGATCGCGATGCCGAGATTGACGTGGGCCGGAATGGACAGGGCCGGTTTGCCGTCGACCTCGGTGAAGCTGTTGTTCATCGCCGGGAGCTGAGCCAGGGCCTTGACCATGGCGTAGCCGATGATGTGGGTGAAGGAGACCTTGCCGCCGCGGGCGCGGGCGAGGTGATTGTTGATGACGACCCGGTTGTCGATCAGCAGCTTAGCGGGCAAGCTGCGCACGCTGGTCGCCGTTGGGACCTCCAGCGAACTCTCCATATTGGTCACGACGCGTGCGCTGGCGCCGCGGATCGGGGTGACCTCGGTGCTTGCCGTCGCGGCGGCCGGGGACGTGGGCGCAGCGTCGCGGGGGGTGGCCGAGGGCGAGGTCGGGGCTGGACGCTCAGGTGCTTTACGAGGGGCTGGGGCCGGCGCGACCGGTGCGGCGTTTGCGGCAGGGGCCACGGGTGCGGGAGCCGGTGTTGACGTTGTCGGACTCGCGGCGGGGGATGTCGCGGCGGAGGCCGCCGCAGCTGTGGGCGGCTTGG
>NZ_DAOQZV010000150.1:0-5055 GCF_035343835.1 Nostocoides sp.
AGCCCCTAGCCCGTATGCCGTTCGCGCGCCGCGGTGAATGCGCTCACCGCGGCGCGCACATCCTCGGGGCTGTGCGCGGCGGACAGTTGAACCCGGATGCGTGCCGCACCCTTGGGCACCACCGGATAGGAGAAGGCGATGACATAGACCCCGTGGCTGAGCATGTCGTCGGCAATCTCGGCGGCGAGCCTGGCCCCGTCCTCGCCCCGGAACATCACCGGCACGATCGGGTGCTCGCCCGGCAGAAGCTCGAAACCCGCCTCATCCATCAGGGCGCGGAATAAGGAAGCATTGTCCTGCAAACGCTTTCGCGCATCAACGGCCGACGTGGCCAGCCTCAGAGCGGCCAGTGAGCCGGCGGCGACCGAGGGAGCAACGGCATTCGAGAAGAGGTAGGGCCGCGAGCGCTGGCGTAGCAGATCGACCACTTCTTGGTGGCTGCTGATGTAACCGCCGGAGGCGCCGCCCAGGGCCTTGCCGAGTGTCCCGCTGACGATGTCGACCCGATCGCGGACGCCGAACAGCTCCGGCGTCCCGGCGCCGGTCGCTCCGATGAAGCCGACCGCGTGCGAGTCGTCGACCATCACCATCGCGCCGAACTCCTCGGCCAGGTCGCAGATCTCGCCCAGCGGCGCGAAGGATCCATCCATGGAGAAGACGCCATCGGTGACGACGACGATGCGCTCCGCCCCACCATCCCGGGCCGCCACGAGCTGGCCCCGCAGGTCGGACATATCGGCATTGCGGTAGCGATAGCGCGCGGCCTTGCACAGCCGGATGCCATCGATGAGCGAGGCATGGTTCAACTCATCGGAGATGATGGCGTCGCCCTCGCCGAAGAGCACCTCGAAGACGCCGCCGTTGGCGTCGAAGCAGGAGGAGTAGAGGATGGTGTCGTCGGTGCCGAGGAAAGCCGACAGCGCGGCTTCCACGTCCTTGTGCAGGGTCTGGGTGCCGCAGATGAAGCGAACGCTCGCCATCCCGAACCCCCACTCGTCCAAGGCATTTCGCGCCGCAGCGATGATGTCGGGGTGGTCCGCGAGGCCGAGATAGTTGTTGGCGCAGAAGTTCAGCGAATCCCCGGCTGTTGTCGCGATGTGGGCCGACTGCGGCGAGGTCAATCGACGCTCGGGTTTGTAGAGCCCGGCCGAACGGATCTCCTCGAGCGTCGCGGCGAGTTCGTCGCGGACTGTTGCGTACACGGTCATACCTCCCAATTCATGACGACCTTGCCGCACTGCCCGGAGCGGGCGATGGCGAAGGCGTCGGCCCAGTCCGGTGCGGGAACGCGATGGGTAATCACCGAGCGCACAGCCTCGGTGAGCACGGCGGACGTCTGCAACATCGCACCCATGTGATACCAGGTGTCGAACATCTCCCGGCCATAGATGCCCTTGATCGTCAGCATGTGCGTGATGACTTTGCCCCAGTCGACGGGGTAGGGGCTCTTGGGCAGGCCCAGCATCGCCACTCGCCCGCCATGATTCATATTGTCGATGAGTTCGGTGACGGCACTGGGCGCGCCGGACATCTCCAGCGCGATGTCGAAGCCCTCGCGCATGCCAAGATCCTGCTGTGCCGGGCGGATTCGTTGGCGGCCGGAGTTGACGACCAGATCGGCGCCGGCCCCGGCCGCGAGTTCGAGGCGGACGTCGGACAGATCGGTGACGACGATATGACGGGCGCCGGCATGCCGCGCGATGGCCGTCGCCATCACCCCGATCGGGCCGGCCCCGGTGACGAGCACGTCCTCACCGACCATGGGCCACTGCAGCGCCGTATGGGTCGCATTGCCGAGCGGGTCGAAGACGGCGCCGAGGTCCGGGTCGATCGTGTCCGGCTGGACATAGGCATTGCTCGCGGGGATCACCACGTAGTCGGCGAAGGCGCCGTCGCGGTTGACGCCAATGCCGATCGTGTTGATGCACAGGTGTTTTCGGCCGGCGCGGCAGTTGCGGCAGTGCCCGCAGACGATGTGTCCCTCACCGGAGACCCGGTCGCCGACGCTGACCGAACCGGCCGGGACGTCCTCGCCGATCTCGACGATCTCGCCGTAGAACTCGTGCCCGATGATCTGCGGGGCACGCACGGTAGCGGCTGCCCACTCGTCCCAATCGTGGATGTGCAGGTCGGTTCCGCACAGGCCGGCACGCAGGACGCGGATCTTGACGTCATTGGGGCCGCACCGCGGCTCGGGGACCTCGATGAGTTCCAGGCCGGGCCCGGCCGCGATCTTGACCAGCGCACGCATACGTCCTCCTCGACGTCGACGGGGGGTGACGGCGCGCCCGCGTCGCGGTTTGACGGGGTAAGCCCAGCGTATGCCGTGGCGCACTGCGCGGTCAGGAGCCGGGCGCGGTCAACCGTTCGCAGAGTTCCCACAACTCCCGCGCGACGACCCGGTCGTGCGACGCCGCGCTGGAGCCCACCGGTCGCGGGTGCCCGCCCATCTCACCGATGCCGTCTGGTCCGATGTAACTTCCGCCGGGCAGATCGGGGACGGTCGCGGCATACAAGGTGGGTAGGGCGCCACGGGCCGCCGGCTGGGCGACGAACGGCAGCCGGTTGGCCAGGCCCATCACCGTGGACTGGAGGGAGCCCGAATGCGATTGCAGGTTGGTCGCGGAGTAGCCGGGATGCGCGGCCATCGAGCGCAGGGGCGAGCGGTCCGCGGTGAGGCGACGCTGCAGTTCATACGCCAGCATCAGGTCGGCGAGTTTGCTCTGACCGTAGGCGACCCACGGGTGGTAGCGGCGCTGCTCGAAATCGGGATCGTGGACGTCGATCTTGCCGATCCGGTGCATCTGCGATGACAGCGTCACAACACGGTCGGTCAGCTGGGGCAAGACCACCTGGGTCAGCAGGAAGTGCCCGAGCACATTGGTGGCGAACTGCATTTCGTGGCCCTGCGCCGAGAGCGCCTTGGGGACGGCCATGATTCCGGCGTTGTTGATCAGGACGTCGATGGGGCGGCCAGCGATCCCGGCGGCGAAGGCGCGCACCGAGTCGAGGTCAGAGATGTCGAGTTCACGGGTCTCGTGGCTGCCGCCGATCCCGGCCCGCGCGGCGTCCGCCTTCGCGACATTGCGACAGGCAAAGACGACATGAGCGCCCTTGCCGCACAAGACCTTTGCCGCCTCCAGGCCGATCCCGGAGTTGGCGCCCGTGACGACATAGGTGCGCCCCGTTTGGTCCGGAACGTCGCCGGCGGTCCACGTGGCCATAGTTCTTCCCGTCTCCACTGTTGGCTTGCCGTATGCCGTGCCCACCCTATGCGGCACCCCTTGCGTGCCGTTGTCGGCGGGGGGTGCCAGGATCGGGTCATGATCGATCACTTCGGCATCAACTGCTCCGACTTCGACGCGAGCACGGCGTTCTATGACGCGGTCCTCGGGGTGCTGGGGCAAACGCGCATCATGGACTTCGGGGTGGCCATAGGCTACGGCTCCGACGATCACCCGCAGTTCTGGATCAGCCGGTGGCCGGGGGCCGAGCCCAACCGCGAGATGCACGTCGCGTTTGCGGCGCCCGACGCCGACATGGTGAAAGCGTTCTACGACAAGGCCATCGAGATGGGTGCCGAAAGCCTGCACGCGCCACGTCTATGGCCGGAGTATCACCCCGGCTACTTCGGCGCCTTCGTGCGCGACCCCGACGGCAACAACATCGAGGCGGTCTGCCACTCGGCCCCGCCCGCCTGATCCTCGACCGCCCGCCCCAGGTATAGGGCGGACTGTGCCGCGGGATCTTGGGTTCCGGGGGCGCGGGTCGTGGCGCTCGGGTGCGTCAGCCCGGGCGATACGCAGCGGGCGCGTCAGGCGGACGCTGCGGCCGGAGCGGCCTGGCCCGCCCGAGCGGCATTCGCGGTGATGGCATCGACGATCTCGGGGATCCGGCCGCGCGGCAGGTCGTGCGCCATGTCCGGGAACATCAGCAGGCGCGAGCCCGGCACCGCCTTGGCCGTGGCCATGCCGCCGCTCGGCGTGACGAGGCGGTCGAGAAGGCCGTGGATGACCAGGGTGGGTGCGGTGACCTTGCGCAGCGCCGGGGTTCGGTCGGGGCTGGCGTTGATCGCCAGCAACTGGCGCACCCGGCCGATCGGGTCCGGGTCGCGCTCGACGGCGGCGCGCACGAGGCTGCGGATCTCCTGCTCGTCGAACTGGGGCCCGGAGATCTGCCGCCAGGCCAGCACCCCCATGTCGACGGCCTGGTCGAGGGTCTCCGCTGGCGGCGCCATCATCGAACGCCGCAGCGCAGGCAGGAAGGTCGTCGCCGGTCGTCCCTGGCGCCGGTTGCCGGTGTTGGACATGATCGACGTGAGCGAGCGCACTTTCTCGGGATGCCGGATCGTCAGTTCCTGGGCGATCATCCCGCCCATCGAGACGCCGACGACGTGTGCGGACTCGATGCCGAGCGCATCCAGCAGGCCGGCCGCGTCGTCCGCCATATCCGAGAGGAGATAGTCAGACTTGGCGAAGCGCGCGCTCGCGGCCGCCGCGAGCACGTCCTTGCGTCGGGGGCGCGGGGCGTCGGTCTTGGTGGACAGGCCGATGTCGCGGTTATCGAAGCGAATCACGCGGAAGCCCTTGGCCTGCAAGGCATCGAGCATCGGCGGCGGCCACGCGATCATCTGAGTGGCGAGCCCCATGATCAGCAGCATCGGCTCACCCGACCCCTGCTCGTCGTAGTGAAGCTGGATCCCGTTGACCTGCACCTCTGGCATGCGGGGTAGTCAATCACCTGCACCTTCAGGGGCGATGCAGGGTCGACGTGGTGATGCCGGTCACAAGGCCCCGTCCGCCGTTGCTTATCCACAGGAGGGCTGCTCTCCGGTGGCGAGATCGAACGACATGGCTCAGGGTTGGGAAGAACGGGCCGGGATCCGGCCAGAAGGGGAGGAGATTTCCGTATGCCGCGTGCTCACCGCCCGCGCCGGCTCGCCGTGGCTGCCACGGCCCTCGCCGGGGCCTTGGCCTTCTCCGCCTGTGAGGGCGGCGGCGACCCGACGCTCTCGGCGCCCCCGACGTCGCCCACAACCACCGCGCCCCCGAGTCC
>NZ_DAOQZV010000150.1:5155-7754 GCF_035343835.1 Nostocoides sp.
AACATCCAGCCGGAGGGCGACCTCACCCTCGTGCGGCTCCCGACCTATTTCGAGGTCAAGTGGCCCACCAAGGGGTTCGAGCCCAACGAAATCGACACCCTGGATCCCGCCAAGTGGTTCGGGATGCACATACAGGTCCATCCGGTCCTGAAGAGCGTCACCTATTCCCTCGGTGACGGCCGCGTCCTCGGGCCGACGGCCAGCCTGGGCGGCCCCTACCCGAGCGGCGACGTCGTTGCGGCATACGAGGGTGACGGAGTCGTCGAGACGCGGGCGGACGTCATCTACAAGGGCTATGTCGCCATTGACGACTCGGAGTGGATCGAGATCCCTGGCGAGGTTGCCCTGTCCGGCACGCCGACCAATCTGACGATCAAAACGGCGACCAACCGCCTGTATCTGAGTTATCGCGGCTGAGATGGCTGGTGTGCGGCGTCCGCACTCTATGTTTCCCGGTCACGTCAGCGTCTTTGAGGCGTGCCGGCTCGCCGCGGGTCATGCGCTCAAGGCATCCAGATCTTCGTAGCCCCACCTGACTCCTGCCATCGGGGTACGTCTTTGAGGGGGTGTTTCGAGGGCGCGGTGGCCCAGGCCGGCGCAGGCTGTGGACAACTCACCCAACCGCGCGGCTGCCCGGCACCCAGCCGCCTATCCTCGACACATGCCCACGCTCCCCGAACTCCTCCAGGCCGCAGTCGCGGAACTGGGTGGTGTCGAGCGTCCCGGCCAAACCCAGATGGCCCAGGCCGTTCTCGACGCCATCGAGCAGGAGCAGCACCTGCTGGTTCAGGCCGGCACGGGCACCGGCAAGTCCCTCGGCTACCTCGTCCCCGCGATCCTGCACGCCCACGCCACCGGCCGGCCGGCCGTGGTGGCCACCGCGACGCTTGCCCTTCAGGGCCAGATCGTCGACCGCGATCTGCCGCGCCTGGCGAGGGCGCTCGCCCCCATCCTGGGCCGGACGCCGACCTACGGGCTGGTCAAGGGCCGCCGCAACTACGTGTGCCAGCACAAACTTGCCGGCGGCTTCCCCGCCGACGACGAGGGCCTCTTCGATGTCGCCGAAGCCGACGCCAACGCCTCCCGCCTGGGCAAGGAGATCGTCCGCCTGCGCGAATGGGCCGACCAGACCCAGTCCGGCGATCGCGACGAACTCGTCCCGGGAGTCTCCGAGCGCGCCTGGCGTCAGGTCAGCGTCAGTGCGGAGGAATGCCTGGGCTCGCGCTGCCCGATGGTCGCCGAGTGCTTCGTCGAGCGTTCCCGCGAGGCGGCCAAGGACGTCGACGTCATTGTCACCAATCACTCGTTCATGGCGATCGACGCCTTCGAGGGCCGCTTCATGCTCCCGGCGCACGATGTCCTGATCATCGACGAGGGTCACGAGCTCGTCGACCGTGTCACCTCGACCATCACCGACGAGCTGACCCCCGGCGGCGTGCGCGCCGCCGCCCGTCGGGCCCGCTCCGCCGAAAGCTCGGACCAACTCGAGGACGCTGCCATCGTGCTCGAACGCGCGCTCGAGACTCAGCCCGACGCCCGGATCGACGCCATCCCCGATGCGCTCGCGATGGCCCTCGCAACGGTCCGCGACGCCGCCCGCGCCGTCCACTCAGAACTCAAGCCCGCTCCTGGAGAAACCCCCGACGGCGCCCGGCAGGTCGCCCTCGCAGCCGTCGAGGAGATCTTCGACAACAGCGCGCGCATGGTCGAGGAACGCGACCTCGACGTCCTCTGGAGCCGCATCGACCCGCGCCGTGGCCCGGTTCTCTCGGTCGCCCCGATGAGCGTGGCGATGCTCGTGCGCGAGAAGATCTTCACCGACCGCACCGTCGTCCTGACCTCGGCCACCCTCGAACTCGGTGGCACCTTCGACGCCGTCGCCGGCACCATCGGCCTGCGCGGTGCGGAGGCTCCCGCGTACGTCGGGCTCGATGTCGGCTCGCCCTTCGACTACCGCAGTCAGGCGATCGCGTATGTCGCCGCCCACCTCCCGCCGCCGGGTCGCGGCGGCCTGGGCGACCCCGCCCTGGACGAGATCGAGGCCCTCGTCCGGGCCGCCGGCGGCCGGACCCTTGGACTCTTCTCCTCTACGCGCGCGGCCCGGGAGGCCGCAGAGGCGATGCGAGATCGGTTGGGGGAGAGCGACATACGTGTCCTGGCGCAGGGTGAGGACCAAGTGCCCACGTTGGTGCGCGAGTTCGCGAAGGACCCGAGGGCTTGCCTCTTCGGCACCATGACGCTTTGGCAGGGCGTCGACGTCCCCGGCTCTAGTTGCCAGCTGGTCATCATCGACCGCATCCCCTTCCCGCGCCCCGACGACCCGCTCGCGTCCGCGCGCACCGAAGCCATCAGCAAGATGGGCGGTAACGGCTTCATGGCGGTCTCCGCGACCCACGCCGCCCTCCGGCTCGCTCAGGGCGCCGGCCGGCTGATCCGCGCTTCTACCGATCGCGGCGTCGTCGCGTTCCTCGACTCGCGGATGATCAGTGCCCGGTATGCCGGCTTCCTCCAGCGCTCCATCCCGCCCTTCTGGCCGACCACCGACCGGGCGCTCGTGCTTCAAGCCCTCGCGCGACTCGACGAGACGGCGCCCCCGCCA
>NZ_DAOQZV010000151.1:0-7741 GCF_035343835.1 Nostocoides sp.
CGGGCCGCGCCAGCGGCGACGGAGGGGCGGCGTGGTGTGCTCATTGGTGGGCCTTTCCGGTCACGAGGACGCCGGTGACCGCGTGCACGGCCTCTTCGGCGACGTCGGCGGCGGAGGAGACTGCGGCAAGGGCCTGGTCGACCGGCCGGGGCGCGGCGGCGACGAAGTCCTCGAAGGCGCCACGGGTAGTCCAGGTCGGTTCGAAGCCGAGAACGTGGCGCATCTTGCTGGTGTCGAGGCCGCGGCCGTGGACCAGCAACTCCAGTTGCTCGGGCGAGAAGTCCAGGATCCCGGTGCGTTTGAAGAGCGAGTTGGCGCCGCGGGTGGCGACCGCGGGAATCTTGACGAAGGGGCGCCCGGTCAGGGCCGTGGCCTGGCTGACCGTGATGATCCCGTCGCCGGCGACGTTGACCGTGCCGGCCGGCGGGGCGAGGGTCGCCCGGACGGTTGCCGCTGCGACATCGTCTTCGTGGAGGAATTGCAGGCGGCCGTCCCAGCCCAGAGGCAGCGGGATCAGCGGGAGCCGGAAGAAGTCGGTCATCGCCGTGCGGATGCGCGGGCCGATGACATTCGCAAGCCGCAGCACGGTGATGCCGACGTCGGGGCGGCGCCGGGCGAAGCCGCGGACATACGCCTCGACCTCGACCGAGTCCTTGCCGAAACCGACGTTGGGCAGCCGGCGGGCGGCCATGTCCTCGGTGAACATCGCCGGGTCCCGATAGGAGGAGCCGTAGACACCGGCCGTCGACTTGACGACAAGGCGTTGCACGCGAGTGCTCTTTTGGCAGGCCGCGAGCAACTGCATCGTCCCGATGACGTTGATCTCTTTCTGCGTCGCCCGGCCACCGGCGTTGAGCGGGGTCGCGATGACGCCCATATGGACGACGGTGTCGACCTGCTGCTGCTCGATGATCTTGCCGATCATCGGTGAGCGGATGTCTGCGCGCACGAACTCGGCACGGCCGATCGGGTGCGGGGGTGGGACGACGTCGACGCCGATGATCCGGGGGACCTCGTCGGTTTGCGACAGGGCACGCGCGAAGGCGCCACCGAGATAGCGGGACACGCCGGTGATCAGGACGACTTCCGGCATGGTGCTCTCCTACCTCACGTCACGCCCGCGCGGGGCGCCAGGGTTACTTCTTGTTGCGACGCTGGTGACGCGTCTTGCGCAGCAGCTTGCGGTGCTTCTTCTTAGCCATCCGCTTGCGCCGCTTCTTGATGACAGAACCCATTGACAACCCTTGCTTCGGAACGTGTGGAGATCATCGGACGCATCGCAGCCGCCGTGATCGACTCGGTCGGTGGCCGCGTGAGCTACCTGAAGGGACAGCCTACCGGCGGCAGTCGGCACGCCCAAACCGTGCCCCAGGTGTCCTTGGGCACGGTTTGTGGTGGCGATATTTTCTCGGGCCGCCGCGCGGTCGCCAGCAGCGGGTGCCGGGCAGGCCGGCATACGTCCTGAGTCAGGCGGTTTCGATGAAGGCGGTCTCGAGATAGGCATCGACGGCGTCGGCCGGCACGCGGAAGGACCGTCCGACGCGGATCGCGGGAAGCTCGCCACCGTGGACCATTCGGTACACGGTCATCTTCGATACGCGCATGATCGCGGCCACTTCGGCCACGGTGAGAAATTTGACCTCGGAAAGCTGCCGGTCGGCAGACATGCGAACCTCGTCTTTTCTATCGCGCATCGCCGGCTTCCCCTCCGGCGGATTCCTACGCAATCTCGTCGGGAGCAACCATAGGGGCAGTTGTTACTCCTGTGAAGCCGGGGCCACCGCCGAGTGAAATTTACCCGGGCTTGTCCAGCCGACACGCCGTCCGGCGGCCCCGAACGTAACGTCTGCTAGCAGCAGTTAGGCGACGTCCAGCAGGGTAGAACCTGCTGGACGTCACCTAAACCCCGCTAAGTCACCCTGCCGGGCGCCGAGCTCCGGGACCGCTGTCAGTCGAACCAAACGTCCAAACCGTGGTGAGCGAAGATCGCCTCGCGTGTGGCCATCACGGCGGCGTCGACGGGGCTGTGGGGGTTGTAACCGAGCTCCCAGGGCTGGACCCAGATGGGGCTGCTGCCCGGGGGCAAGTCGCTCATCCGGGCCGGTCCGCGGCGACCGGTGAGCGCGGCGACCTGGTCGCGCCAAGCCTGGGGGATCTCGGTCTGGGGTTCGATCGGGCGGTGTCCGGCGATGGCGGTCAGGTGCGTCCAGGCTCGCGGGACGACGTTGACCAGTTCGTAACCGCCGCCGCCGAGGCTGATCCAACGGCCGTTGCAGAGCTCGTGAGCCAAGTCGTGGATGTCGAGCATCGCCTGGCGCTGCGCGTCGACGGTCAGCGCCAGATGGGCGAGGGGATCCTCCATGTGCGTGTCGCAGCCGTGCTGGGTGACCAGCACCTGCGGCTTGAAGGCGCGCACGACCGGGAAGATGGCCGAGCGCACGGCGCGCAGCCAGGCCGAGTCCGAGGTCCCCGCCGGCAGCGCCACATTGAGTGCGTAGCCCTCCCCCGACGCGTGCCCGATATCGCGGGCCCACCCCGTGCCAGGAAAGAGCAGCCGGCCGTTCTCGTGGATCGAGGCCGTCAGCACCCGCGGGTCGTCGGCGAAGATCGCCTCGACGCCGTCGCCGTGGTGGACATCGACATCGAGATAGGCCACTCGCTCCACGCCGTGGTCGAGTAGCCACGCGATGCCGACCGCGATGTCGTTGTAGATGCAGAAGCCGCTGGCCCGATCCCGCATCGCATGGTGCAGGCCGCCGCAGAAGTTGACCCCGTGCTCGATCTCGCCCGCGTGGACAGCCCGGCACATCTCCACCGTGCCGCCCACGATGCGAGCGCTCGCCTCGTGCATCCCCACGAAGGCCGGATCGTCCTCCGTCCCCAGCCCGTATGCCGATTCCGCCGTCGCGGGATCGGCGGACGCCCGCTTGACGGCAGCGATGAAGCCCCAGTCGTGGACCGTCGCCAGCAGGTCATCGTCCGCGGGTTCGGGCGCGATCGGCGCGACGATGTCGAAGAGGCCGAACTCCTTGCACAGCCGGGCCGTCAGGTCGAGTCGGAGCGGGCCCATAGGGTGCCCGTCACCGAAGTTGTACCCGGTGAAGATCGGATCCCAGATCAGCCGCGCCCCATCGCCCATACGGGAACGCTATCGCGGCCTGGGAGCCGCCCGATCAGAAGCCGCGGCGGTCCTCGGTCAGCGGCAACACCATGGCGATCTCTTCCTCGTCGCCGTCGCCGTTTTGGACCCGCATCGGGCGGCGGCGGCCCGTGGGGCGGAAGCCGAAACTGGAGGCAAAAGCCACCGCGCGACCGTTGTCGGTGCCCACCCAGTAGGCGATCCGGTCGAAGCCCTGCTCGGCGGCATACGTCGCTCCGGACTTCACCAGATTGGCGGCGATGCTGCGCCCGCGCCATTGCGGCGCGACCCACAGACCGAAGAACTCGGCGCCGTTGTCCACGCCGTCGAGCGTGCCTATGCTCACCAGGCCGGCGGGCTCACCATCGGCCTCGGCGACCAGGCGGCGCGACCGTCTCAGGCGGGCGCGCCAGAAGTCCTCGGACTCGTCGGCCTCGTCGTCGTAGGAGGCCACGAACGCGTCGGGCGACTCCTGGAGGGCGTTCAGGCGCAAGGAGCGCAGCAGCTCCCACTCGTCCTCGGTCAAGGCGCGAACCACGATCTCCGTCATGGGCCCATCGTGTCATGCCGCGGGGATGCGGGCGGATCGGACGGCCGCTGTTCACCCTGGCTGGGGCCGGTGTTCAGGAGCGGGACAGCTCGCCGGAGCGCTCCGCGGCCGCCTCAACGGCGCTGACGAAGGCCGCCCGCACCCGGTGGTCGTCGAGGATGCGCAGCGCGGCCGCGGTGGTGCCTCCTGGCGAGGTGACCTGCTCACGAAGGACCGTCGGGTGGGTGCCGGTCTGGCGGATCATGGTCGCCGCTCCGTAGAGAGTCTGGACGGTCAACTCCGTCGCGGTCGCGCGTGGCAGGCCCAGCACGACGCCCGCCTCGATCATCGCCTCGACGACATAGAAGACGTATGCCGGCCCGGACCCAGAGATGGCTGTCACCGCGTCCTGATAGGACTCAGGGACCTCGATCACTTTCCCGCAGGAGGCGAGCAGGTCCGATGCGATGGCCATGTGCTCATCGGTGCAGTGGGCACCGCGCGAGAGCGCCGCCATGCCCTGGTCGACCAGGGCCGGGGTGTTGGGCATCACCCGCACGACGCTGGTGCCTGCGGGCAGGCCGCCTTCGAGCACCTCGGTGGTGATACCAGCCGCAAGCGAGATGACGACATTGCCCACGGCGATGGCCGGGGCGATCTCGGCCAGCAGGCTGCGCATGTCCTGGGGCTTGACGACGAGCACGAGCACGTCGGCCGATTCGGCGGCGGCCGCGTTGTCGACGACCGAGATGCCGTATTTGGCTTCGAGTTCGGCGGCGCGATCCGCACGGCGCTCGGTGATGACGAGGTCGCCGGGTGCTCGGCCGCTGCGAATCAGGCCGGACAGGAGGGTCTCACCCATCACTCCGGCACCGAAGATGGCGATGGTCATGGGCTGGCGGGTCCTTAGTTTCGGGAGATGAGAGAGCGGGCGAAAAGGAAGGCGTTGGCCGGTCGTTCGGCCATCCGGCGCATGAGGTATCCGTACCACTCCTCGCCATACGGCACATAAACGCGCATCTGATTGCCCCGGTCGGCGATCCGGCGTTGCTCCTCGGGCCGCACGCCGTAGAGCATCTGGAACTCGTAGCTGTCGGTCGGACGGCCGTGGTGGCGGGTCAACGCCGCGGCGATCTCGACCAGCCGGGGGTCGTGGGTGGCGATCATCGGGTAGCCAGGGCCGGCGAGCAGGACCTTCAGGCACCGGACATAGGACTTGGCCACGTCATCGGCGTCCTGATAAGCGACCGACGCGGGCTCGGCGTACGCGCCCTTGCACAGGCGCACCCGGCTGCCGTCCGTGGCCAGATCGCGACAGTCGCCCTCGGTGCGGTGCAGGTAGGCCTGGATCGCCACACCGACGAAGGAGAAGTCGGCGCGTAGCGCGTGCAGGGCCTCCAAGGTGGCGTCCGTCGTGGTGTGGTCCTCCATGTCGAGGGTCACCGTCGTTCCTGCCGCGCGCGCGGCAGAGCAGATCGTCCGCGCGTTCTCCAGGGCGATCGCGGGCCCGTCGGCGGGCAGCGATTGGCCGATCGCGCTGAGTTTAACGCTGACCTCGGCGCGTCCTTCGCTGGTGAGCCCTTCGTCAGCGAGCAGGCGCAACAGGTCGAGGTAGGCCTGGGTGGTCGCTTCGGCCTGTTCCACGTCGGTCGTGTATTCGCCCAGGTAGTCGATGGTCGCCGCCCGCCCGTTGGCACCGAGGTCCGCGACCGCAGTGACGACATCCGCGGCATACGCGCCCGGCACATACCGCTTGACGACCGAGCGCGAAACCGGCGCCCGCTCGACGATGTCGCGCACGCGGCCGGAGTCGGCGAGCGTGAGGAGGGACTTGCGCAGCAGTTCAGCAGGACCCATGGCAGCAGGCTACTCACCCGGGTGGTGCGGGCCCTTCAGGAGACGAGCTTTCGAGGTGCTATATTTCAGCATATGGTGAATATCTCGCCGGCAGTGGCCGTCGAGGGCCTGGTCGTCACCCGCGGTGGCCGACCGGTCCTGCCTGATCTCTCCTTCGCCGTCCCGCCCGGCCAGGTCGTGGGCCTGATGGGCCCGAGCGGCAGCGGTAAGTCCACCTTGATGCGATCCATCGTCGGTGTCCAGCGGATCGCCAGCGGGCGAGTGGAGGTCTTCGGCCTGGAGGCCGGCAGCCCTCAACTGCGGCGCCGGGTCGGCTATGTCACCCAGAGCCCGAGCGTGTATGCCGATCTGTCGGTCCGCGCCAATGTCGCCTATTTCGCGGCGATGGTCGGGGTCGGCGAGGAGGCCGTGGATCAAGCCATCGCCGGCGTCGATCTGACCCCCTATCGCGATCGCCGCGTCGAGACCCTCTCCGGCGGCCAGCGCTCGCGGGTCTCGCTCGCGGCGGCCCTGGTCGGCGGTCCCGACCTGCTGGTGCTCGACGAGCCCACGGTCGGACTCGACCCCGTCTTGCGCCGCGATCTGTGGGCGCTCTTCCACGGCCTCGCGGAATCCGGCACCTCCTTGCTGGTGTCGAGCCATGTCATGGACGAGGCGACCCGGTGCGACCGGTTGCTGTTGCTGCGCGGGGGACGGCTGGTGGCGGACACCACGCCGGCCGAGTTGCTCGCCCGCACGGGCACCAACGACCCCGAAACGGCCTTCTTGACCCTCATCGAATCGTCGCAGGTGGCGCAGTGAACCCGCGCCTGACCCTGGCGACGGCCGGCCGGGTGCTCGCCCAGATCCGCGGCGACCACCGCACCGTCGCCATGCTCCTGGTCGTGCCGTGCGTGCTGATGGGCCTGCTGGCGTGGGTCTTCGACGGCACTCCCCTTTTCGACCGGGTCGGGCCGGCCCTGCTCGGCGTCTTCCCCTTCGTCGTGATGTTCGTCGTCACCAGCGTTGCCACCTTGCGCGAACGCACCTCCGGAACCCTGGAAAGGCTGCTGACCACGCCGCTCGGCCGGGGCGACTTCATGGTCGGGTATGCCCTGGCCTTCGCGGTCATGGCGATCCTCCAGGCGGTCATCGCGACCGCCTTCTCGATCTACGTCTGCGGGCTGGACATCTCCGGACCGGTCTGGATGCTTGTCGCCATCGCCGTCATCGACGCCGTTCTCGGCACGGCGCTGGGTCTGCTCGCGAGCGCCTTCGCGCACACCGAGTTCCAAGCCGTGCAGTTCATGCCGGCCTTCGTGCTCCCGCAGTTCCTTCTGTGCGGCCTGCTCGCGCCGCGCGCCGGCCTTGCCGACCCGCTGCGCTGGCTCTCCGATGTGCTGCCGTTGTCGTATGCCGTTGACGCCATGTCCGCGGTGACCACGAGTTCCTCCCCCTGGGGTCAGGTGCGCGGCGACGTGCTGATCCTGCTCGGGTTCATCATCGGGGCCTTGCTGCTCGGCTCCTTCACGTTGCGCCGACGGACCGACTGACCTGCGGGCCGGCCACCTTCACGATCCGGGCGGAGGTGCGACATACGTCTGGAGGGTCGGTCCGAGCAGGGCGACCAACTCCTCCACGCCCGCATCGACGACCGGTCCGTATTCGATGACATAGCGCACGATCGCGACGCCGACCATCTGCGCCGCGGCCAACCCGCCGCGGATCTCGGGCGTTGACGTGAGCCGCTCGACGGTCGGTACGCGAGCATCCATCTCCGCGGTCACCCGCGTAAACACCTCGCCGGTGAGGAACTCCCGGAGCATCCGGCCCGCCTCAGGGTTGGTGATGGCAGACCGCATGAGCCCTTGCATTCGCTCCCGCGCCGGCGGCTGGTCCCAGATCGCGAAGAAGCTGCGGACCATCGCCGCCCCGATCTGCTCCCGGGGAGTGTGCAGGAGGCCCGCAACGATGACGCTCGGATCGATCGGGATGGCCATGACGGTGGCAAAGAGGGCTGCTTTGCCGGAGAAATAGTGGTGGATCAGCGCCGGGTCGACGCCAGCCCGGCGGGCGATCGCGCGCAGCGACGTGGCGTCATAACCCTTGGCGGCGAACTCGATCCGCGCCGCCGCGACGATCTCGCCGCGGGTGTCGGCGCCCACCGGCCGCCGCCCGCGCGGACTCACGACTCGCTCCGCGGCGGTTTGGGCCGACGAGACTTCGGCGGTGCTGCC
>NZ_DAOQZV010000152.1:0-6474 GCF_035343835.1 Nostocoides sp.
GGCGCCGGCGAGCAGGCCGCGCAGCCGCCACGCGGCTGCGACCGCGACCACCGAGATCGCGATGTGCAGAACGAGGAAGCTGCCCGTCAGCCCGGCGCCGAGCAGGACGCCCGCAACCAGCGGACCCACCGCGGAGATGCCCGTCTGCAGGGCGGTGAACACCCCGAGCGTGGTCCCGACCATGCCCTCGGGCGCGAGCGACGCGGTCAGCGGCGACAGGATCGGCGCATACATCGTCTCGCCGACCGCGAAGACGGCGAAGGTGGTCACGAAGATCGCGCTAGCCAACTCCGGGCTCAGGCGGGCCGCGGCGAGCATCAGCCAGCCGAGCGTCCAGATGCCGCCGACAATGGTGAGCAGCAGGGGTGCGCTACGGCGTGCAGTCAGGCGGACGACCACCATCTGTAGCGCGATGATGACCACGGAGTTGACCGCGGCGGCCGTCCCCACGGTGCGGGGACTGACCTGCAGACTTGTCAGGGCATACGCCGGCAGGCCGCTTTCGAACTGGGCATAGAAGCCCAACGCCAAGGCCACGGTCACAACCGCCGCCCAGCGCAGCGCGGGCACGGCCCAAATGGCCCGGAGAGCCGCAAGGCCCCCGACCTCCGGTGCCGGGTCCTCGCCGAGTTCGCATGCCGTGGCCGCCGGAGCGCGGTAGCCGGCCGCCGCGATGAGCAGCGCGGAAATCGCGAAACCGGCCGCCGCAGTGGCGAAGGCCAGGCGCATTCCGTCTGGCCGCGTCAGGTCGACGACATAGCCCGCGGCGAAGGCGCCGAGCGCCATGCCCAATGCGCCACCGGTGAACAGCCACGCGAACACGCGCCGCCGGTCGGTGTCACCGACCCAGCGCAGCACGAGCACGGCCTGTGGCGCCGTCGCCGCCGTAATGCCGGCGCCGAAGGCAAACATGCCGAAGAGGAAGGCCGCCGGCGAGTTGGCGAACACCAACCCGACCATGGCCAGCACGGCGAGTAGCTTCGAGACGACCGCAACCCGCACCGGATCGAAGCGATCCGCGAGCCGCCCGCCGACCGGCGCAGCAATGAGTGCACCGACCGAGAAGAGCGTCGAGGCGCCGGCCGCGACGAGACCGCCCCAGCCGCGGGCGGACGCGGCATACGCATATTGGTAGGGCAGCACAGCACCCCAGCCGAGCATGGCAACGGCAGCGGCGAGAACGAGCAGGCGGGCACGCATAGCAAGATCAACATAACTTCGAGGGCGAATATTTCGAACTCGAAATGTTACCTCACGCGTCGTGTGGGCGCTACCAGCTTGTCGATCAGCGAGCCATGCCGCCCGACAACCACCGGCGCGACCCTGGGCCGGCCGAGCCGCGCGCCAACCCGGCTCAGAGCGCGTCGAGGCCCGAGATCACGATCTCCAGCAGGTCCGCGAGCTGGGTGCGCTGATCGCGGCTCAGCGAGCCGAGCGCATCGGACTCCACGACATCCGACTCCCGGATCGCCGAAGCGAACAGCTCCCAGCCGGCGTCGGTCATCGTCACCAGCACGCGCGTGCGGTTGGCCTGGTCGGGCCGGCGTTCGAGCAACCCGCGCCCACACATCCGGTCGAGCCGCGCGGTCATCGACGACGGGGCGACCTGTGCCGCGTCGGCGAGTCGAGAGGGCGTCTCGGGTCCCCCGTCGCGTTGCGCGAGGTGCGCCAGCACCGCCCAGTCGCCGTGGGAGATCGCCAGGTCCGCGAGCTGGCGGTCATACCACTGGTCGAGGCGCTTGGTCACCCCGAAGATCGCGGTGATCACCCGCTGAACCGACTCCTCGCCACCCGCCGCGACATAGGCCGCGACGGCGGCTTGGTACTCCTCGCGGGCGCTCGCGCTGCTCATCTCCCCATCGTCGCAGGTTGCCCAGGCCCCCCGCCCGCCGCGGAGCGGCGCCTGCCCCTATTGCGGTATGCCGTTGCTCCGCCCACGCTGGGTGCGCACCAGTGTGGTTAGCCCAGCCCGGGGAACCAGATCGCGATCTCGCGAGCAGCCGACTGCGGCGAGTCGGAGCCGTGGACGATGTTCTCCTGCACCGGATTGCCCCAGTCGCGGCCGAAGTCGCCGCGGATGCTGCCGGGTGCGGCCTTGGTGGGGTCGGTTGCACCCGCGAGGCTGCGGAAGCCGGCAATGCACTGTTCGCCCTCGATGACCACGGCGGTCACCGGCCCGGAGGACATGAAGGCCACGAGTGGCTCGTAGAAGGGCTTGCCGTCGTGCTCGGCGTAGTGTTCGGCGAGCATCTCGCGCGTCGGGGTCAGCACGGACAACGCCGCGAGGCGATAGCCCTTGCGCTCGATGCGCTCCAGCACGGCACCGGTGAGGCCCCGGGCGAATCCGTCGGGCTTGATCAGGACGAGGCTGCGTTCGGTCACGCGGGTCAGCCTAGCGAGCGGCGCGACGCGCCGAGAGCTGCCCCGTGTCGATCTGGATGCCCTTACGCAGGCACGCGAGCCACATCGCCAGGAACAGGGCGGCAACCCACATCATCATCGGGACGAAGATCGCGCTCACGAGCGTCAACGCCTGGGCCAGCCACCCGAGTTGCAGGCCCCAGCCGCGGCGCATCCCGCCGGCGGCCGCGAAACAGAGCAGGCCGAGCCCGATCATCGACCACAACCGCAGCTGGCTGTTGCCCTCACCGCTGGTCGCCGACAGCGACCGGGCGAGAGCGGCGCCGAGCAGGATGCTCAGGCCTTGGCCACCGAGCACCGTCGCGAGCATCCGCCAGGTGAAGGTCCCGAGCGGACCACGCCACCACGAGACGGGCTGCGTGGGGGCAACTGGGGCGGGCGTCATACGGGAACATTAACTTCCGGTGGTTCGTGCCCGACCACCGCAGCCGGGCCAGATTGTGCCGCCACTTCGGTGGCGACGGGGAAAAGTTGGTCGATCGCCGTGACCAACTCAGCCGGCAGGCCCACCTGCGCCGCAGCGGCGTTCTGGCTCACCTGCTCGGGTGTCGTGGCACCGGCAATCACGCTGGTCACGCCCGGCCGGGCAAGCAGCCAGGCAATCGTGACCTGCCCCATCGGCGCGCCGGCGACCCGGCAGATCTGCTCGTACGCCGCGAGCCGGTCCCAGTCGGCGCTCGCCAGGATCTCGGGTTTGTCCTGGACCAAGCGTCCCCGGTCGGGTCGCGTCGTGCGGCCGTACTTGCCGGTCAGCAGGCCGTTGGCGAGAGGGAAGAAGGGCAGGAAGCCGATGCCTAGCCGACGCACGGTGGGGAGCAGGTCGGTCTCGGCCGAGCGCGCGAGCAGGTTGAGCTCGTTCTGGGCACTGACGAACCGCGGTATGCCGAGGCGCACCGCTGCGTCGTCGGCCGCCTCCGATTGCTGCGCGGTGAAGTTGCTGTGCCCGAGGTAGCGGACCTTGCCGGCGTCGACGAGCTCGGCGAGGGCCCCGAGGGTCTCCTCGATCGGGACGCTGGGGTCGGGCTCGTGCTGCTGGAAGATGTCGAGATAGTCCGTGCGCAGCCGGGTCAGCGAGGCGTCGCAGGCGTTGCGGACATACCGTGCGCCGCCCTTTGGGCCCCAGGATTCGGTGCCGGGCACGGCATACGCCGAATGGCCGAACTTGGTGGCGATGACGACGCGATCGCGTCGTCCCACGAGGGCCTGTCCCATGAGCGATTCGCTCGCGGTGGCCGGCGACCCGTAGATGTCGGCGGTGTCGAAAAGCGTGATACCTGCCTCGATCGCGGCATCGATGACAGCCCGGGTGCCGGCCAAGCTCTCGGTCGCCCGCCCGGTGCGGCTGATATTGTTGCAGCCCAGTCCGATCGCGCTCACGAATGGTCCGCCATGGCCGAGCTGACGTTGTTCCACCAGGTCAGGGTAGCCGGATGGCCCAGCCGCTCAGCCGGTGGTCACACCCAACAGCAGGCGCACGTCGGCGATCGTGGTGATCGATCCGGTGGCGACCACTCCCCCGCCGACGCCGCCCTCGTCGGCCAATTCGGCGGCCCGGTCCAGTGCGGTCGGCAGGTGCTCGACCACAGTCACCCGGTGCTCGCCGAAGATGTCCGCAGCCAGCGCCCCCAGGGCATCGGGCGCCATCGCGCGCCGCGAGGTCGAACGCGTGACGACCACCTCGTCGAGCACGGGTTCGAGGGCTTCGAGGATGGCGACCGCGTCCTTATCGCCGAGGATGCCGACAAGTCCGACCAGTTTGACGAAGGCGAACTCCTCGGTCAGGGCCGCCGCGAGGGCCTGCGCCCCGGCCGGGTTGTGCGCGGCGTCCACGAGCACCGTCGGCGAGCGCCGGACGATTTCCAACCGGCCCGGCGAGGTGACCTCGGCAAAGGCTTCACGCACGACGTCCATTGACAGTGGCTGTTCACCACCACCGATGAACGCCTCGGTCGCGGCGAGAGCCATCGCGGCGTTGTGCGCCTGGTGCGCGCCGTGCAGATTGAGGAAGAGGTCGGGGTAGTCACCCGCGAGCCCGCGGATGCTGACCTGCTGCCCGCCGACCGCGACCTCGCGCCCGAGGACGCCGAAGTCATTTCCCTCGTATGCCGTTCGCGCCCCTGCCTCCTCGGCCCGCTCCTGAAGGATGGGCACGACCTCCGGCTCCTGGATCCCGATGATTGTCAGGGCGTCGGCCTTGATGATCCCCGCCTTCTCGTGGGCGATCGCTTCGATGGTGTCGCCGAGGAAGTGCGCGTGATCCATGGCGACCGGCGCGATGACGGCGACCTGGCCGTCGACGACATTCGTGGCGTCCCAGCCACCCCCCATACCGACCTCGACGACGGCGACGTCGACGGGCGCATCGGCGAACGCGGCATACGCGATGGCGACGAGCACCTCGAAATAGGTCATGCGCGGGCCGCCCTCGGCCTGCGAGCGAGCGTCGACGATCTCGATGATGGGGAGCACTTCGTCATACGCCTCGAGAAAGCGTTCGACGTCGATGGGCTGGCCGGCGATGGCGATGCGTTCGCGCATCGTATGCAGGTGCGGGGAAGTGAAGCGCCCGACCGTCAAGCCGCTGGTGGTCAGCAGTTGCGCGACCAGCCGGGCCGTCGTGGTCTTGCCATTGGTGCCGGTGATGTGAACGACCGGGAAGGTGCGTTGAGGGTCGCCGAGCAACTCCATGACCGCGCTGATGCGCGTCAGGTCGGGCTCGAGGTCGTGCTCGGGGGCGCGGGCGAGGATGGCCTGCTCGGCCTCGCGCATCCGCTTGGTGAGGTCGAGTTTGCGCGCGGCTTCGCGCTGGGCGGCGTCGGGGGCGGGGCTCACCCCCTAAGTCTGCCGTGCCGAGAGCCCGAGGCGAGGCCGCGCTCGGTCCGGTCAGGCGGGGGCCACCGAGAATCGCAGCCTTTGGCGAGCGTTGCATGACGTGTCGACCGTTGCCTAGCTAGATCCCTGCACGCGTCGACAAACCCTGCAAGAACCGCCAAACGCTGCCACTCTCGAGCGATTGACGACCGCGACGTTCACCCCGTCCGTCCTCGCTAGACGCCTAGTCCTCGGCGAGAACGAAGGCCGTGCCCAGATCGCGAAGCCGGCGGGCGGGGATGAGCGCGATCAGGGCGGCGCCGACGACGGCCAGTCCGCCGGCTCCCACAATCGCCAGCGCCATCGGGCGGTGGCGCCCCCGAAGGCAGATTCGACAAACCACCAGGCCAGGCCGGCACCAAGCGCCGCCCTCGCGAGCGCCACCAAGGCTGCGTGCGTGACGACCAGCCGGGCGATGGTTGCCTCGGTCCAGCCGATCGCCCGCAACCCGGCGAACTCGGTCGCTCGCTCGCGGATCTCGGTCCCGATCAGATGCGCGATACCCACACCGGCGAGGGCTGCAGTGCCGAGAACGGCCGCGACATCGGGCGCCCGCACCTCGACGGCGACCGCATCGCCGAGCAGGGTGCCCACCGCCCGGCCGTGAAGCTGTGCCTGGATCGCCAGGAGTGCGCCCAGCCCGGCCGTCGCAACGAGCACACCCAGCAGGCCCGCGACAGCCCGCCCAGGTGCCGCCACCACCGATCGGGTCGCGAGCCCGGTGACCGACCGCACGCGGCGCGGCACGCGAGCACCCGCTCGTGACAGCGGCGCCCGGGTCGCCGAGAGCGGGGAGATCCGACTGGCATAGACCGCCGGGGGGAGCGCCGTGAGCAAGGCGACGCCGAAAGCGACGGGCGGCGCGAGGGCGACGGTGCGCCATACGTCCGCGTTGGTGAAGACCTCGCGCAGCGCCGCGCTGCGCTGCCCGCCGGCGACTCCCGAGCCGGCCAGGAGCACGCGCACGACAACGGCCAGCACCAAGCCGGCGAGTCCGGCACCGACGGCGGCGGAGAGCACGGGGACGAGCACATGACGCAGCACCGCGAGCCGGGTCCAGCCGACCGCGCGGGCTGTCCCTATCTCGCGTCGGCGCGCGCGGACGCTCGCGAAGACGGCATTGGCGACCACCAGACCGCTCGCCGCGAGGACCACCCAGTTCAACAGCAGCGACTTGCGGTC
>NZ_DAOQZV010000152.1:6574-7707 GCF_035343835.1 Nostocoides sp.
GCGAAGGTGCCCAGCGGCACCCGCCCGAGCGAAGTGCTGCCCGGAAGTTTGAGTGCGTCGAACACGCCGACCTTGACCAGCGCCGGCGGATTGAGGGCTGGGGAGGCGAAGTAGCCGGCGAGCGTGCGCAGGCGCGCGTCATCCCCGCCGGGTGGGATGACCGAGTCGGCGACATCGCCGGTCAGATCGCTGACGCCCCAGCCCAGGTCGTCGTCCTCCGCCGGGGCCCGGGGACGAAGCGCCCGCTGGCGTCGGCGGTGAGAGTGACCGAACTGGTGCGCTGGATGCGCAAGACGCTTCGGGCGTAGTACTTGCCTTCGGTGGCCGGCGTCGCCATCGCGTCGAGGAGGTCGCGATAGGCGGTGTCCGAGTCGAAGGTGCCGCTGCCGGAGGGAGTTCCGTGGGCGTCGATCAGTTCGCGGTTGAGCGCTTTGTCATAGCCCTCCGGCCCGAGCGCGCCCCGCCTCGCCAGCCGGTCCACAAGCGGAGGTGCGTCCATACTCTCCGCATGGCCCTGCACCATGCCGTCCTCGCGCTACTCGTCGATGGCCCGCGCCATGGGTACGACCTCAAGGCGCGCTTCGAAGACGATGGGACCGCAATGGGGCGGCCTCAACATCGGGCACGTCTATCAGGTGCTCGGCCGGCTCGTCCGCGACGGGTATGCGGTGGCGAACGCCGAGCAGCAGGCCCACCGCCCCGACCGGGTCGTCGAGGCCCTGACGACACCCGGGCGCGAGGAACTCGACCGGTGGCTGCTGGAGTCGGAGGGTGCTTCCGCGGGCTACCGGGACGATCTCATCCTGAAGGTGATGGCGGCCAGCCGGCTGGGACACCCCGACATTCTCGACGCGACGCTGCGGGTGGTGCGTCGAGATCTGTTGCAGGAGTTGCGCAATCTGGCCGAGGCACGAAGGGCACGGCCGGCCGGGGCCGACGAGCGATTGGGTGAACTACTCGTCGCGGCCGCGGAGTTGCAGGTGCGGGCGCGCCTGGAGTTCGTCGAACGTGCCGTTGCGGCCGCGACTCGCCTCGTGACGGCGCGCCCCGCCGAGGGGATGGTCGATCCGGGCGACCTGGCCGCGCCCGGCGATGACCGCCAGGGCGCGGCGCGCACCGGCTGACCCGTCCAC
>NZ_DAOQZV010000153.1:0-7674 GCF_035343835.1 Nostocoides sp.
ATCTACGCGGTTCCCGTGCGCGACCGAGTCCGTATGCCGCCTGACCACCCCCTGAGCGTCCAAGCCCAACGCCTTTGGCGGCGGCCGGCGCGGCCGCGGCCCCGATGTGGTCGAAAGCGGATGTCGCACGTGCGATCTATCATCGACCTTGCCCCGCCTGCGCGGGGATGAGCCGTTTTGAGGTGCAGCAGGAACACCACGAAGATTCCCGCCCCGCCAGCGCGGGGATTTCCTGAGGCTCGCCAATGGCCACCCGACGGCTAGCGCCTAACTTTTCAGACGCAGCCGGACATTGATACTTGTCGGCTATCTGGTCGTCGCTGCCGCAGCGGCCGCCAGTTGGGGCCGAACGGCGTACGACTTGACGGCGAGGGGGTCGACGACACGACATTGAGGCTTGCGCACCGGCTCGTCGTCAGCCCGCAGGTCCGCGTGGATGACTTTGGCGGCCTCTCCGGCGTAGTTGAGAAGCCCGCGCGGGGATGAGCCCCAGCCGCGCGTCGACTTCTTCTTGGCGGTGTCGTCCGCCCCGCCCGCGCGGGGATGAGCCCGACTGTTACCGATTCCGATTGGTAACAACCCCGTCCGCCCCCGCGCGGGGATGAGCCCGTCTACGACGCTCCGCGTGACGCCTTCACGTGTCCGCCCTGCACTCGCGGGGATAAGGGCCGGAACCCGTCAGAATTCGGCAGCCTGAGCGGGCAGGGTGAGCGTGCGCAGCGCGGCGTCCAGCGCGAGCACGGCGCCCGGGCGGTGCTCGACGACAAACCCCGCCTCTGCGCGGGCGCCGATGGTCTGACCGCCCAGCCAACAAGCGCCGAGGTCGGCGATGTCGAGGGTGAGGTCCGGCGCCCCGTCGGTGCGCTCGGCGCGACCGATGCCGGTCGCGTCCGCGACCACGCGCCATACGCCGTCGTTCGCCGGTATGACGTGATCCCGCACCTCGATCCGGAGGTCGCAGGGCGCGGCATACCCCCGTTCGGCAACGGCGGCGGGCAGATCGGCGATGCGCAGCCATACCGAATCGGTGGTTCGCGCGTCAAGCGCCCGCGGGGAGCCGAGCCAGGTCACCAGGGGGTCGTCGGGAGCCACCCAGTTGACGACGGAGGTCACGAGGTCGAGGTCGACAAGCCTGCGCATCAGCGCCAGTCGTGCGCCCTGGTCGACGCCCGCGAACCAGGTGACGTCGACAGTCCCGGCGGGCCGGCCGGCGGACCAGGCGCCGTCGCGACGGAACCACGCGAACCCGACGTCGACCCCCTCCCGCGTGGCAAACATCAGGCGCCGGGGCTCCTTGCCGACGCGCAACTCCGGCACATCTCGAGTCAGTCGCGCAATGTCCTCGTCGCTGCGCACGACCATCCCAAGGTGGACGTTCGCGCACGCCGACCACACGGCATACAGGCGCTCGGCGTGTTCGGGCTCGGCGGTGGCCATGGCGGTGTGGGTCGCTTCTGCCAGATCGACAATCCCTTGGGGCGCAGTCCATTTCGTCCCGGCGGGGAATGACGTCAGGGCCGCGACCGACGCCATTCCATAACCGAACCGGCCGTAGATTCCCGGCTCGGATGCCTTCAGAACCGCGAGCGTCCGACCGCTCGCCCTCGTCCACTCCAGGTGGCTACCGACCATCGCGCGCAAGACGCCCCGGCGACTGTGATCCGGATGCACCCCCACCTGAGTCAGTCCCTCGACGGCCACCGCGCGCACACCGCCCAACGGGCCGGGGAGCCCGAGCAAGAGTTCGCGCGATCCGCACGCACCGACGATGTCGCCGTCATACTCAACGACGAGGGCTCCGCGCGGCCGCGACCCCGCCTCGCGCACATCGGCCGGCCCGCCGCCATCACCTGCCCAGACGATGTCATCGAGGGCGACGCGAGCGGCCGCGTCCGCGTCGATTGCAGCGCGCATCTGATACGCGACCGGTAGTCCGTTCACCCCTCCACCCTGGCAACGCGCTCCGAATGCGGCAAGTCGATATCGCCCGTGCGACAACACGCGCTGCTCTGAGAGGACGAGCGCATCCGTTGGCCGCGCAAGCCCCCGTCGGCTACCTCGTTTCGGCATAGTTTTCGCAGGGGCGTCTGCCAGCAGGGGCCGGCGACCTCGCACGGCGAAGGGGAAGCCATGGTTCGGAAACGCACCACCTTGCGGCGCTGACGCTGGCAGCGGCGACGGCAGGCGTCGCTGCGCCGGCGCAGGCCGGCCCGGCCCAGGACGTCAAGCTCGTCACGGCGGGCTTCCTGTGTGCCCGTCCCGGTCTCCAGCCTCGGCCGCTGCGTCCGCTCGGTCAGCGCAGACGGCGTTTCGGCAACCGTGTGTGTCATCACCACGGCCGGAGCAGCCAAGTGCTGGGGGCACAACTACGCAGGCAATGTCGGCAATGGGTCGATGTCGTATGCCGTCCCGACTCCCGCCCAGGTTGTCGGGCTGACCAGCGACATCAGTTCGATCGCGGTCGGCGAGGGCACGACGTGCGCCGTCCGAAGGGGCGCTCTGCTGTGCTGGGGCGATGGCGACAAAGGCTCGCGAGCATCTGGGGATCAGCGCGACTCACTGACTCCGGCGCCTGCCAAGGTACTGACCAGTGGTGTCACGCAACTGGCGATGGGGAGCATGGGTGGCTGCGCCGTGAAAGCGCGACGGTCCTACTGCTGGGGGGCAAGGGCATACGGCCAGCCCGTCTCGTTGGTGCCGAGGCTCGTGTCCTTCTGACCTGCGTGCCGAGTCAGGGAGGCACGAGGGGCAAGATACGGGCATGGGTATCCCCACCGACATTGAGATTGCCAGCGCTGCCAGTCTCCGCCCGCCCGTCGAGATCGCCGGCCGGCTCGGCATTCCCGAAGAGTTCGTCGAGCCGTATGGCCGCTCGGTCGCCAAGATCGACCTCGCCTGCCTCACCGCGCCGGGCCAGCCGACGCAGCAACGCGCGAAGTACGTCGTCATCTCGGCCGTCACTCCCACGCCGCTCGGCGAGGGCAAGACGACGACCGCGGTCGGGCTCGCCGATGGCCTAGCTCGCATCGGCCGGAATGTGGCCGTCACCTTGCGCCAGCCGTCGATGGGGCCGACCTTCGGGATCAAGGGCGGGGCCGCCGGCGGCGGCTACAGCCAGGTTGTCCCGATGGACAAGCTCAACCTCCATCTGACCGGTGACTTCCACGCGATCACCGCCGCGCACAATCTGCTGGCTGCGATCGTGGACAACCATCTCCACCACGGCAACCAGCTGCAGATCGACCCCCACAACATCACCTGGCGTCGCGTGCTCGACGTCAACGACCGCGCCCTGCGCAATCTCGTCGTCGGTCTCGGCTCCAAGGTCGACGGTGTCCCGCGCCAGAGCGGCTTCGACATCACCGCCGCGTCCGAGGTGATGGTCCTGCTCTCGCTCGCGACCTCACTGGAAGATCTCCGAGAACGGTTGCGCCGCATCGTGATCGGCTATTCGTATGCCGGCCGCCCCATCACCGCGGACGACCTCGGCGCCGCCGGCGCGATGGCCGTGATCCTCCAGGATGCGCTGAACCCCAACCTCCTGCAGACACTCGAGGGCACGCCCGCGCTGATCCACTGCGGGCCCTTCGGCAATATCGCCACCGGCAACTCCTCGATCGTCGCCGACCTCGTCGCCACGCGGCGCGCCGACATCGTCCTGACCGAGGCCGGCTTCGGTGCGGACATGGGGTGCGAGCGCTTCATGAACGTCAAATGCCGGGTCTCCGGCTTGCGCCCGGACGCCGCGGTCCTCGTCGTCACCATCCGCGCCCTGAAGACGCACTCCGGGCGTTTTGACGTCAAGGCCGGCAAGCCCCTGCCGCCGGAGATGCTCGAGGAGAATCCGGACGATGTCCGCGCGGGCCTGCCGAACTTGATCAAGCACATCGAGATCGTCAACACCTTCGGGGTCTCGCCCGTGGTGGCGATCAATGCCTTCCCGAGCGACTACGCGAGCGAGCACCAGGTCGTCATCGACGCGGCCGAGCGTCTCGGCATCGATGTCGCCGTGACCCGGCACGTGGCCGAGGGCGGGGCCGGCGCCGAAGCCCTCGCCGAAGCCCTGCTCAAAGCCCTCGACCGGCCGACCAACTTCCGCTTCACCTATGAACTCGACGCCCCGCTCGTCGACAAGATCGATGCGGTGGCGCGCAAGGTCTATGGGGCCGAGGGGATCGACGTGCTGCCGGCAGCGGCGAGCGCGCTCGCGGCATACGAAAAGCTGGGCTTCGGCGCCCTGCCCGTCGTCATCGCCAAGACGCACCTGTCGGTCTCCTCCGACCCCAAGCTGCTTGGCGCCCCCACCGGGTGGCGCCTGCCGGTGCGCGAGGTGCGCGCGGCGGCCGGCGCGGGCTATGTCTACGCGATCTGCGGCGAGATGCGCACCATGCCCGGCCTGTCCAGCCACCCCAACGCCGAACGCATCGACCTGACTCCCGACGGCGCCATCATCGGCCTGAGTTAGCCCGTGCGGGCGAGCCTCGACACCGTTTCGCCACCTGTGCACCCGCGTCGCCACGCCTACACCCCGTGGGACGCGGGTATGGGTGACGAAGGCCGGTATGCGTGGCGAAGCGGTGCAGGCGGGCCCTAGAGCCGTCCGCGCTCGGCCAGCACGACGGGTTTGCGCCGGCCTTCGGCTGCGCTTATCAGGGCCGTGCCGCACAATCTGCCCATGAACCGACGGCGCGCCCTGCTCGCGACAGTCGTCGCCGTGCTCGCGATCATTGCCGGTATGACCGTGTGGAGCCTGCGCCCGGACCCGCAGGCGCCGATCGCGCCTCAGTCACTGCGTATCCCGGTCGGCGCCGAAGCCGACGGGTCGGCCGTGACCCTGGATGCCGACCTGTACCTGCCGCAGTCGCACGCGCCTGCGCCAGCGGTCCTGCTGGCGCATGGATTCGGCGGCAGCAAGGCCGACCTACGAGCCGACGCTCAGCGCCTCGCAAGCGAGGGCTACGTCGTACTTGCTTATACGGCTAGGGGTTTCGGGCGATCGGGCGGTTTGATCCACCTGATGGACCCGGCCTACGAGGTGGCCGATGCCTCGGCGTTGATCGATTCGCTCGGCGCGAACGCTCGCGTCTTGCGGGACGCGAGCGGGGACCCGCGCGTGGCGGTCATGGGCGGCTCCTATGGGGGCGCGCTCGCCCTGATGGCCGCCGCGCGCGACCCGCGCGTCGACTCGGTGGTCGCGATGATCACGTGGCACGACCTGGCCGATGCCTTCTTCCCGAATGCTGCCGCCATCGCTGGGGAGACGGCGACGCCGGGGCCATTCAAGCAACTCTGGGCGGCCGCCTTTTTGATCGGCTCGCAGAGCGGCGCAGGTGGCGGCGCGGACGCGAGCGGGGCGTGCGGACGCTTCGAGCCCACCTTGTGCCGCGAGTTCGTCCGAGCGGCAGAGACCGGGCAGCCCAGTCCCGCTCTACTTGATCTGCTCCGAAAGCACAGTCCCGCAACGGATCTCGCGAGGGTGAAAGCGCCTGTCTATCTCGTCCAGGGCATGACCGACACACTCTTCGGGATCGACCAGGCGGACGCGACCGCGCGCACCCTCTTGGCCGACGGCGTCCCCGTGGCGGTCCGCTGGACCAACGGCGGCCACGACGGGAGCGGCACTGACGCGGCAGCGACCGTGGGCTCCGGGTCGGCGGCAGCGCGCTCCGAACGCGAAGACGTCACAGCATCGATCGACACGTGGCTGAATGGCGCACTGCGGCAGCGCATTTCCCGCCAATCCGAGCTGCCGATCCCCTCCTTCACGTATGCCGTGCGCCCGCGCCGCGGCCAGAACGCGGCCCGCGTGCTCTCCTTGCCGGCCTACGACCCGGCCGCCGTGGCTGGCCGGGTTGGGAGCCGGGAGTTGGCTTTGCATGGTGTCGGCGGCGGCCGGCTGCTGAACCCGCCCGGCGGCGTGCCTTCGGCGATCACATCGGTGCCGTCGGGGCCGGATCTGTCTGCGGCGCCGAGCTATTCGCTCGCTGCACTGCCTGGCCAGTCGGTCGCGTTCGACACCAGTCGCTTGACCGAGTCACTCACGGCGGTGGGCGCTCCCTGGCTGACGCTCGATGTGACGTCGTCGGGCAGCGAGGTCACGCTCTATGCCTCGTTGTGGCAGGTGCAGGGCGAGTCTGCGCGCCTGGTCCGGCCGCTGACCGCGCCCCTGCGGTTCGCAACCGAGCCCGGGCGTCGGACAACAGTGGCGGTGACCTTGCCGATGGCGACATGGCAACTGCCGGCTGGCTCGACATGGCGGGTGCTTATCAGCGCCACCGACGCGGCCTACCGAGGCCCGGTTGCGGCCAGGACCGATGCCATCACGCTTGATTCTCCGGCCCTGATCCTTCCGGTTGCGGACGGCACACCCCTCGGCGGCCCGGCGCTCGTGGATCGCGAGACCGCCTGGGTGGCCGCGGCGACGCTTGCCCTGCTGGCGCTTCTCACGGGTGCCGCTCTGGTCCGCGGCGGCCGACGCCGCAGGCCGGATCGTTTCGCCGCGCCGTGGCCGCGCGTCGAGTCGACGCCTGACCCCTCGCCCGGGAGACCCGACGAGGATCCCGGCCACCTTCAGGAGGTGGTGGCTGCCGGGGTGGGGAGCCACGGCATACCGGCTCGGGAAGAGGCGTCGGCCGGCGGGATGGGTCAGCTCGGGGAGGCGGTCGCGGCCGAAGAGGGGACCCGTGACATACGGGCTGGGAACGCGGACACGCCGGTGACTTTCGAGGTGCGGGGTCTGGTCAAGGTCTATGGCGACGGGCATCGCGCCGTCGACGACGTCAGTTGGCGCGCGGAGCGCGGCCAGGTCGTCGGCCTGCTCGGCCCCAATGGCGCGGGCAAGACCACGACCTTGCGTATGGCCGTCGGCCTGATCGGCGCCGACGCGGGCGAGACGCACATCCTCGGCCAACGCGTACGGCCCGGCGCCGCCGTCCTCGCCAATGTCGGGACGCTCATCGAAGGCCCGGGCTTCGTGCCGCACCTGACCGGCCGGCAGAATCTGCACGCCTATTGGGCCGCAACCGGGCGGCCGGCCCACGAGGCCGACCTCGAGGAGGCGCTCGACGTGGCGGCCCTCGGCGGTGCGATCGACCGGCCAGTGCGCTCCTACAGCCACGGTATGCGACAGCGGCTTGGCATCGCCCAGGCCATGCTCGGGCGGCCAGCCGTGCTCATCCTCGACGAGCCCGCCAACGGCCTCGATCCGCCGCAGATCGCCGCACTGCGCCCGATCCTCCAGACGTATGCCGCCGCCGGCCGCACCGTGATCGTCTCCAGTCACTTGCTCGCCGAGGTCGAGCAGACCTGCAGCCACGTCGTGGTCATGCAGGCCGGGCGCGTCGTGGCTGCCGGCGCCGTGGCCGACCTAGGTGTGACGCGCGATCGGCACCTGGAGGACGTCTTCCTCGACACCATCGCGGGCGGCAGACCGGTCCTCGCCGGCAACCGCGCGGTGGGCGGCCCGGGCTCACCCGGCCAGGCCGGCCACGCCGGCCCGGCCAACCACGACGGCCACGACGGCCACGACGGCCACGACGGTGCTACCAGCGGGGTCGACACCCGCACCGACCGACTCCGACAGATCAGGCCGCGATGAGCAACACACCCGCACCCGAGCGCCTGGCCGGCGAGGCGATCGGCCGGGGCCGCCGGGCACTGCCGCTGCGCGCCGAG
>NZ_DAOQZV010000154.1:0-7668 GCF_035343835.1 Nostocoides sp.
CGGGCCCGCGGGAAGTCCCCCAACTCCAATCGAGCCATGGCCAAGGTGGTGTGGGCGCGCACTTCTTCATCGACCGCTTCCGCGAGCCGGGCGGCGTCTGCGAGGTCGTCCACTTGGGCGAGCTGCGCCGCGCTCAGGGCCTGATCGGCTGCGTCCACCGCGGGCCCCGCGCGCGCGGTCTCGCGATAGGCCATGGCGATCGCATTGCGCAGGATGGCCAGCACCAGGTGTTCGCCCTCGGCCGTCGCACGTTCGATGGCCGCTCCCACCCCTGGCGCCTCGGGGTCGTTCTGGTCGATAATCGCATCACGAAGCGTCCTGGCGTGTATCACGGACCCGGTTGCGCCCTCTTCCGACGTGTACGACCCGCTCACATCGCCTCCGTCCTCGACCGCTTGGAGAGATCATGTCGCACGACGAGTTCATCAAGGTCACGCGCGTGCCCTGGCGCGACCAGATCGGTGGTCGTTTGGTCGGCCGCCTTCGGGACGTGTTCGACCAGCAGCCGAAGGACGGCGGCGACGACCCGTTCACCGAACGCGACACGCGTGCGGCGCTGGAGACGTATGCCGAGTTCCAGCAGACCGATTCCGACTTCGGATACAGCCCGCTCCAGGACCCCAGCGGCCCGCGCGGGCTGGTCGTCACGATCCGGCCCCGAGAGCTCTCTCGCCTCGCCGTCGACGGCCGGCTGATCATCCAGACCAGCCAGTACGACCGGATCAAGTCCTGGCTGGCCGACCAAGGCATCTCGATCGAGACCCAGGAGGACGACCGGTGGGGACTCGGCGTGAGCCTGCTCGGTCTGGCGGGGAGCGACCCGCAAGCTCTCTACACCGCGATCGTGAACGAGTCGGAAAATCCCACGCCGGGCAGCGATCCGTTGGCCATGAGCCTGGACGATGTGACCTACGAGAACATCGTCCTCAAACCGGCGCCCCCCGTGCGTCCGCTCGCCGGCGGCGGTCAGGCCGGCCGGGCGGAGAGTCTCGGGCCACGCCCCACGGGGACCGGCCGGGGCAAAGGCATCACCGTCGGTGTCATCGACGGCGGCTTCGAGCCAGCGGACGCCCCCAAAAGGACGGACGGCTGGCTCGACAATGTCACGACGGTCACCGACGGTTACTCCTCGCTGACCCAGGCCGCCCCCGGCGTGCTCGACCCGGGCGCGGGACACGGGACCTTCGTCACTGGTGTTCTCCTGCGCCACGCGCCCGACGCCGAGATCCGCCAGTATCGCGCCGTCGACTCCCACGGCTTCGGCAGTTCGTGGCGGCTGATGGATTGTTTGATGCAGGCGGTCGACGACGGCTGCCAGATCCTCAACTGCTCACTCGGTTTCGAGGACCCCCACCTGGTCGGCAACCCTGCCTTATCAGCCGCCCTGCACCGCATCCGCCAGGACACCGACGTGCTGATCGTCGCGGCCGCGGGCAACAGCGGGACGACGACGCCCATGCTTCCCGCCGCCCACAAGGCGACCGTCGGCGTGGGTGGCACCGAGACGGACCTCGACCCGCTGGTCTGGTCCAACCGCGGCCCGTGGGTCGATTGCTCGACCATCGCCGACCCCGTGACCAGCATCTATGTCGTCGACCCCGCCGACCCGGGTGGCGACGTCAACCCGTGGGGCACGTGGTATGGCACCTCCTTCGCCGCCCCGAAGGTCACCGGCGAGCTCGCGACCCTGCTCGGCCAGCAGCTGGCCCCGGACGACGCCTTGGAGCACCTCTTCGCGACGTCACCGCGGCCGCCGAGCTCGGCATACGGCTATCTGTTGGATCTGTCGTGAGCGACCCGACCCTCGACGATGTCACCGACCTTGTCCTCGCGGCCCGCGAGGGGGACGAGGCCGCGTGGAGTGCCCTTGTCGATCGCTACGCGCGATTGGTGTATGCCGTTGCCATCCGCTGCCGCCTCAGCAGCACCGACGCTGCGGACGTCTCCCAGACCGTATGGCTGCGGCTCGCCGAGAATCTCGGCCGCCTGCACGAGCCGTCGCGGGTCGGTGCGTGGCTGGTCACGACGACCAAGCGCGAGTGCCTCGCGCTGATCCGGGCGCGGGCCCGCTATGAACCGGTTGACGTGACCGAGATGCAGATCGTCGACACTGGGGCTGGTCCGGTCGATCAGGTGACCCGGCAGGAGACCATCCTGGAGGTCGCCGGCGCGTTCGCCCTGCTGACCGAGCGCTGCCGCGAGTTGCTGCGCCGACTCGTGGTGGAATCCGAGAGCTACCAACAGATTTCGGCCGATCTACAGATGCCGATCGGATCCATCGGGCCCACCCGGATCCGATGTCTCGCTATCCTGAAACGACACCTCGAGGAGGCCGTCGATGTCACCCGATGACCTCGTGCTCGGCGAGGGCGACCGCCAACTGCTCGCCCTGCTCGCTGAGTTGACCCGCGACGAGGACGCGATGCCGCAGACCGTTGCGGACGCCGCCAAGGCCCTCCACGACTGGGTCGGCGTCGATGCCCGCCTGGCCGCGTTGACCGAGGATGCCATCCTGACGCGGGGGGACGGCGCGTCCTACTCCTTCGCCTTCGGGCCGCTGCGGCTGCGGGCTGAGGTCGAGCCTGCCGGCTATCGCCGCCGGCGGCTGGTGCTCGTCGCGCACGATGAGGAGGCAGCGGCCGCGGCCGAGGAGATCAGCGTGCAGTTCCCCGACGGGCAGACCGTCCAGGTGCCCCCGGACCGGTTCGGGGAGCGCATCACGCAAGTGCCCGCGGGCAGCGTGCGGATGATTGCCGTCTTCGTCTCGGGCGCGGTCATGACCCCCTGGTTCGCGGTCTGACGAGGGGTTGCGGCATCGGGCGGGAAGCTGAGGCGACCGCGAGCGCGGGGGATCAGCGGGGCTCGGGGAGGGGGGCTTCGGCAGACAGGTGGCCGGGCCCGGGCAGGGGGCGCCGGGGTTCGCGCACGCCAGCAGCGCCGTCATCGCCCCCGCCGTCCCCGCTGCCGGGCAGGTAGTCAGACCCGACCAGCACCCGCCCACGAGCCCGGCGCTGCCGGTAGGTCGTCATCACGCAATCCTCGCGGCGCCGCGGACCCCAGATCTTGCGGACGTGATCCCGCGCACCGGCCTCGTCCGCAGCCTGGATGCCTCTGCGGGTGAACAGCATGTGCCCGCGCAGATCGCGGATCTCGACGTCATAAGTCCCCATGCCCCATGGTCACCCCGGTGACTCACGACGGCAAGACCGCGACATCTCAATCTGTGAGATCGCGAACGCACAGGTCAGCCACCCCGTGAGACGAAAATCTCACATAGTGAACGAAATGGGGCGTTGTCCTTGCTGCAATGCCTGCTCGCCGCCGGCGCGGGTGCCGGCGGCATCGTCGCGGCCACCGACGCGGGAAAGACATAGGTGCGCCCGACCTGACCGCTGTCATCAACTGTGCCGATTGGGGAATCGCCAATGACGGCTGCCCCGGCACGGGCGCTGCCGCCGGCGCGTGCGATCTGGGTGACCGCGAGTGCCGGCCCGCCGACGATGGCGATGGGTGCGGTAACGAGTGCGGCGAGGACGGGACGAAGACCGGATATCACTTCTCCCCTGCGAGTGGACGGCATGCGAGTGCCGCACCCGGGCGACACTCCACCCGCCCAGGCGCCGAGACCAACGCGAAGGTTGTGCCGGATGATTCTGGTCTCGCGGTTTGGTACGACCCCCGCGGAGATGCGCTGGGCCCCAGGCCCCGGGTCGGTGAAACTCGTTGGCGTGCCTCAGAAGTCGCCGGCGTCGCGGCGCAACCGTCCGAGCACCCGGACCAACTGACCCAGGTCGCGTTCGCCGAGCCCGGGGTCGGTGAAGACGTCGCGGTTGAGGACCTCGGTCGCCTTTGCGGCGATCTCGCGCCCGCCCGGCGTCAGTTCGACGATCGTCGCGCGCCGGTCGCTCGGATGCGGCAGCCGACGGACGTATGCCGCGCCCTCCAGCCGGTCGACGGCATTGGTCACGCTGGTCTGGTGGACCTGCAGACGCTGCCCGATCAGCGACATCGGCAGCGAGCCGCGCTCAGAGAAGACGAGCAGCATCAGCACCTCGTAGCGGGCGAAGGTGATGCCCACTGGCCGCAGGGCGTTCTCGACCCGCATCGACATGATCGCTTGCGCGCGCATCAAGGAGGTCACCGCCGCCATCCCGTCGGCGCTGTCCGCCCACCCGTGCTCGACCCACTTGCGCCGGGCTTCGGCGATGGTGTCGAGGGGGCGCGGCTCGGGCATACGGCCGAGGGTAGCGGAGATGCATGGAAGTCCATGCATCCTCGCCTATAACAGACAGCTGGCGAAAAATGCATGGACGTCCTAGTATCCGACGTACATAGAGCGCCGGCCGAGGCGCCACGGACCGCGATGGAGCCGTCGATGAGTGACAAGCCCGCCCTGCACGTCCCGACCAACCCGGTGCGATTCGTCACTGCGGCAAGCCTTTTCGACGGTCACGACGCAGCCATCAACATCATGCGACGGCTGCTGCAGAGCCAGGGCGCCGAGGTCGTCCACCTCGGCCACGACCGCAGCGTCGCCGAAGTCGTCACCGCGGCCATCCAAGAAGACGTCCAGGGCGTGGCGATCAGCTCCTATCAGGGCGGCCACGTCGAGTACTTCACCTATCTCGCCGAGGAACTCAAGGCGCGGGGCGCAGGCCACATCAAGCTGTATGGCGGCGGGGGTGGCGTGATCGTCCCGTCCGAGATCGAGCAACTCGCGTCCGTCGGGGCGCACATTTTCAGCCCGCAGGACGGCCAGCGGCTCGGCCTGCCCGGGATGATCAACGAGCTGATCGCCGAGTGCGATACCGACCTCGCCGAGTCCGGCGTTGACGTCGAGGCCCTGCTCACCGGCGAGGAGCGCGCCCTAGCCCGCGTGCTCACCGTCCTCGAGGCCGGTCACGATGCCGCCCTCGCCGACACCGTCCGCGCCGAAGGTGGCCGCCGCACCGTCCCGGTCCTCGGCATCACCGGCACCGGCGGCTCGGGCAAGTCTTCGCTCACCGACGAACTCGTCCGCCGCCTGCGCCGCGACGCCCAGGACAAGATCCGGGTGGCCGTGCTCGCCGTCGACCCGACCCGGCGCAAGGGCGGCGGTGCCCTGCTCGGCGACCGGATCCGGATGAACTCCATCGAACCCGGTGTCGTCTACTTCCGCTCGCTCGCTACTCGCCAGGCCGGCGCCGTGGTCCCGCCGGCACTCGATGAGATGATCGCCGCCACCAAGTGCGCGGGCTTCGACCTGGTGATCGTCGAGACCCCCGGCATCGGCCAGGGCGACGCGGCCATCACCGACCACGTCGACGTCGCGCTCTACGTCATGACGCCCGAATACGGCGCCGCGAGCCAGCTCGAAAAGATCGACATGCTCGACTTCGCCGATGTCGTCGCCATCAACAAGTTCGAGCGCCGCGGCGCTGACGATGCCCGTCGCGATGTCGCCCGCCAACTGGTCCGCAACCGGCAGGTCTTCGGCACCTCGTGGGAGGACATGCCGGTCTTCGGCACCAGCGCCGCACGCTTCGACGACGACGGAGTCACCGCGCTCTATCAGCACCTGAAGTCGCTGCTCACCGCCAAGGGCCTGCCGGAGTTCGAGGGCACCTTGCCGAGCCCCGCGACGAAGATCTCCAGCGGCCTGACCTCGGTGCTGCCCAAGGGCCGCGAGCGCTATCTCGCCGAGATCGCCGACACCATCCGCGGCTATCACCGCACAACGGCCGCCCAGGCCAAGGCCGCCCGGACCGTCCAGCAGCTCAACGCCACCCAGTCCCTGCTCGCCCACGCCGCCAAAGACACCACCGACGTCGAGGCCCTCATCGCCGATGTCGAGTCCGGCGTGAGTGCGGACGCTCGTGCCGCCCTCGCCCAGTGGCCGGCCACGGTCGCGTCGTATGACGGCAACGAGCAGGTGTATGTGGTGCGCGGGAAGGAGATTCGCACCCCGTTGACCAAGGTGACCCTCTCCGGGACGCACGTGAAGCGGGTGGCCTTGCCACGGCATACCGACCATGGGGAGTTGTTGCGCTTCCTGCGCAGCGAAAACCTGCCCGGCTATTTCCCGTTCACCGCGGGGGTCTTCCCGTTCAAGCGCGCGGGCGAGGCGCCAGCGCGGATGTTCGCCGGCGAGGGCGACCCGGCGCGGACCAACCGGCGCTTCAAGCTGCTCTCGGCCGGCAACCCGGCGACCCGCCTCTCGACGGCTTTCGACTCGGTCACGCTCTATGGGCGCAACCCTGACCCCCGGCCCGATGTCTACGGCAAGGTCGGCACGTCCGGCGTCTCGGTGGCGACCCTCGATGACATGAAGGTGCTCTACGGCGGCTTCGACCTGTGCTCGCCGACGACCTCGGTGTCGATGACGATCAACGGGCCCGCGCCGACGATCCTCGCCATGTTCCTCAACACCGCGATCGACCAGCAGCTCGACCGCTTCCGCGAGGAGGAGGGACGCGAGCCGGATGCCGCTGAGGCAGAAGAGATTCGGGCGCGCGCGCTCTCGACGGTCCGCGGGACGGTGCAGGCCGACATCCTCAAAGAGGACCAGGGCCAGAACACCTGCATCTTCTCCACCGAGTTCGCGCTGCGGGCGATGGCGGACATCCAGGAGTGGTTCATCGCCCATCGGGTGCGCAACTTCTATTCGGTCTCGATCAGCGGCTATCACATTGCCGAGGCGGGGGCGAACCCGATCAGTCAGCTCGCCTTCACCCTCGCCAACGGCTTCACCTATGTCGAGGCCTACCTCGCCCGCGGCATGACGATCGATGAGTTCGCGCCGAACCTCTCCTTCTTCTTCTCCAACGGGATGGACGCCGAATACAGCGTGATCGGCCGGGTCGCCCGCCGCATCTGGGCGGTCGCGATGAAGGAGCTGTATGGCGCGGGCGAGCGCGCCCAGAAGCTGAAGTACCACGTGCAGACCTCGGGACGCTCGCTGCACGCACAGGAGATGGACTTCAACGACATCCGCACGACTCTGCAGGCGCTGTGCGCGCTCTACGACAACGCCAACTCACTGCATACGAACGCGTATGACGAGGCGATCACCACCCCGACTGCGCATTCGGTGCGACGGGCGCTCGCGATCCAACTGATCATCGACCAGGAGTGGGGCCTGTCGATGAACGAGAACCCGCTGCAGGGCTCGTTCATCATCCAGGAACTCACCGACCTGGTCGAGGAGGCCGTGCTCGCCGAGTTCGAGCGGATCGCCGACCGCGGTGGCGTGCTCGGGGCGATGGAGACCGGCTATCAGCGCGGCAAGATCCAGGACGAGTCCATGCTCTATGAGCACCGCAAGCACGACGGATCGCTCCCGATCGTCGGCGTCAACACCTTCCTGACCGACGACCACAGCCACGACACCCAGAGCGTGGAGCTGGCGCGCGGGACCGAGGAGGAGAAGCAATCGCAGCTGACCCGGCTGCGAGCCTTCCACGAGGCGCACCGGGACGAGGCGCCGGCGGCGTTGGAGCGGCTCAAGGCGGCGGCGACCTCAGGGGGCAATGTGTTTGCAGCTCTGATGGACGCGGTGCGCGTGGCCAGCCTCGGCCAGATCAGCGACGCGTTCTTCGAGGTGGGCGGCCAGTACCGCCGCAACGTCTGACCACCAAACCGTCGAGAGGCCGATTCAGACCCGTCGAGTGGACGGCGCAAGCTTGTCCA
>NZ_DAOQZV010000155.1:0-7657 GCF_035343835.1 Nostocoides sp.
CGTGCCCGTCCCACGAGCGGCCGCTCTGCCCATCTCGCGAGCAGCCGGAGCGCCTAGCGGCCCGCCGACCGTCGCGGCAGACCGAGGCCCCACGATCGACCTGATCTGCGACGACATCGGCCGGGTCACGTTGACGCCCGACCCCGCCAGCACGTATGGCGCGCGGGTCGCCGACACCTCCGCCCTGGCGCTCACCGGCCGCATCGGCCTGACCGCACGCACGCCCGCGGGTCCCCAGATCACGGCGCCCGCCCAGGGCACCGGCTCCGCGTGCCACTCCGCGACCACCCGCCTCGTTCTCGCGCCGTGGCTGCGCGCGATCGGACGCGACGTCGGGGAGGGGGCAACGGCATACGGGCTCGGGACGATCACCGCGCACGTGCGGATCACCGCCACACCGACGCCACTGCCGGCGGACCCGAGCGCCCAGCGCTTCCCCTTCGAGAGCGAACTCGCGAGCTACATCCGCGCGCGCGGCGGCGAGGTCACGGTCTCGGTGCGACCGACCGGGAGCACCCGCCTGGAGAGCTACACCTATGGCGCGACGCGGCAGTTCACGGCCAGCATCGTCAAGGTCGGCATCATGGCCGCGGTGATGGATCGCGCTCAGCGACAAGGGCGTTCGCTCTCCAGCTGGGAGCGTTCGAAAATCGCGCCGATGATCCAGGTCAGTGACAACGACGCAGCCACCGCGCTCTTCGATGACATCGGCGGCGGCGCGGGCCTGAAGAGCACCATGCTCGCCATGGGCGCGCGCGACGTCATCGTCGACCCGGCCGGGCACTGGGGCCTGACGCAGACCAGCTCGCGCGACTGGGTCATGGTGCTGGGCCACTTCGCCGCGCCCGGCGGCCTGATCAGCGACACCAACCGCACGTATGCCCGTTCGCTGATGACCAGCGTCGCCTCCAGTCAGGCGTGGGGCATCACCGCCGGCCCGCCGCGCGGGTCAGTCGCGGTGAAGAACGGATGGCTGGCCCGCACGACCGGATGGCACGTCAACTCCATCGGCTGGAGTTTTGCGACCCCGGTGCCCTACCAGATCGCCGTCGAGACCCGGGCAACCGGCAGCACGCAGGCCTTTCAGCAGGCGACGATCGAGGGCGTCTCGCGGATCGTCTGGGCCCGTCGTGCGCAACTCGTCGGCACGACCCTCGGGGACGCCACGGGCAATGGCACCGTCGACCTGCTCAGCGTGAACTGGCAGGGCGCGATGGCCGTCCACTCCGGCGATGGGACGGGTGGCTTCGCCGCGCCCAGCCCACGCGGTGGCGACTGGTCGGGGTACTCGTGGTTCGGCTCGCCCGGCGACGTCGACGGGGATGGCCACAATGATCTCTACGGCGTGACCAAGACCGACGGCGACCTGGTGCTTTTCCGCGGGCTGGGGGCGGCGGCATACGCCTCTGGGGTGGTCGTGGCGAGCGGCTGGGGGCAATACCGGCTGGTGGCTGCCGTCGGCCGCTTCGACAACAACAGCTCCCCCGACCTGCTGGCGCTCGGGCCCGATGGCATCGTCAGCCACTTCGCCTGCGGCAGCAAAGGCAATGTCGTGCTCAAAGCCACCCTTGGGCGCAATCTCGCTGCGGCACAGAAGCTTTTCCAGGTCGGCGACGTGACGGGCGACGGCCTGGGCGATGTCGGGATCGTCGACGGGACCGGCCAGTTGTCGATCTGGCGCTCGTCCGCGACCGGCTTCGCCAAGGTGCGGGACCTGTGGAAGGGCTTCGACGCCCGGCGGCTGATCGCGAGCCCGGGTGACCTCAACGGCGACGGCGTCACCGACCTGGTGACGGTCACCAGGGACACCGGCGCGATGACGCGTTATCTCGGGCGGGGCGATGGCACGTTCACCGGGGGCGTCGCGCTGACGACGAGTGGCACGGCATACGCGCTGCTGTGGTGACCGGGCTCGCTCAGGACCGCTTCCAGTCGAGCGGGAAGGCGTTGGCCAGGAAGAGCCTGTTCCGCGTGCCGTCGGGCTTGATGAAATAGGTCGACCCCGGCGTCTGCGGCGTGCCAAGCCCTCCTTGGGCGTACGCGATCAGCAGGCCGTCGGGCGACCAGACCGTCGACCACTGATTGTCTACCTCCGGGTTGCACCTGGTGACATCGGTGGCGCTGTGCGCCGAGACTGCGGCCTTCTGGATGCAGTTGTAGTCCGTCTGGTGACCGCCGGACTTGTCCGCGTTGAGCACAAAGGCCGAGCCGCCAGGATTCCAGTCGTACGAGAGCGCGTCGACACTCCAATAGTTGGCGCGCGCGGCACCCGTACTACCGTCGATCAACTTGGGCGCCCGGCCGACGTTGCCGTCGAAATAGTTGACACCCTCGGTGATCAGGATGGTGTTGTTGACCGGGCTCCAGCGCGGGGCGAAGTAGTCCCAACGCTCGCTGCCGTCGCCAGCTAGACGGGAGTTGGTCAACCGGATCGCGCTGCCATACGGTGCGCTCGCGTTGAGGCGGTAGACGTCGTAATAGGAGACGCCGTTGACCCTACGCTCGCCGGTGAACGCGAGCTTGCTGCCGTCGCGCGACCACGAGGGGTCGGTCTGGGACAGGGCAGAGGTTGTGACCCGCACCTCTGCGAGCCATCGGCCTTCATGGTCCACACGTCGTCGTTACCCGAACTGCGATCGCTGTAGGCGATCTTCGTCCCGTCCGGGGAGAACTGGGCGTTGGTGACCGTGCCGCTTGTCGTCAGTTGACGCAAGCCGGCACCGGTCGGGAGGACCGTGTAGAGGTTGCCGCCGCGCCCAAAGAGCAAGGCCCCATCGGCGGGGGCGGGTTGAGCCGATGCGGTACTGGTACCGACGCCGGCCGCGGCGGCGAGGGCGGTCAATGTGGTCGAGACGAGAGCGAGATCCAAGCGACGGGAACGCACCGATCCTCCTGATGTCCGGACGGCCCGATCACGACTCCGTCGCACGCGTCCGTGGGTCCGGTTGCCCCGCCGATCCGGCGTCGGAGCACAGCATTTCAGCGGCAGCGCCCGCTGTCATCGGAAACTGAATAATCCCTGAGCGCGTTGACCCCAATCGCGCCCTACCCCCAGACCAGTCCGCGCGCCGGGTCGGCGAGGATCGCGGCGACGTCGGCGAGGAAACGCGACCCGAGCTCGCCGTCGACCAGGCGGTGGTCGAAGGAGAGCGCCAGCGTCGTCATCCACCGCGGCTCGATCCGCTCGTCGGCGCCCGACCCGACCACCCACGGCTTGCGGGCGATCGTCCCGAAGGCCAGGATCGCGGACTCGCCGGGGTTGATGATCGGCGTGCCGGCGTCGATCCCGAAGACCCCGATATTGGTGATCGTGATCGTCCCGCCGCTCATGTCGGCCGGTTGGGTCTTGCCCTCGCGCGCGGTCGCGGTCAGCTCGCCGATGGCGTCCGCCAGCTCGCGCATGGTCATCAGGTCGGCATCCTTGACATTGGGCACGAGCAGCCCGCGTGGGGTCGCCGCTGCGATGCCGAGGTTGACGTAGTGCTTGACGACGATCTCTTGGGCGGCCTCGTCCCAGGTGGCGTTGACGCCCGGATTGCGCCGCACGGCAACGCACATCGCCTTGGCGAGCACCAGCAGCGGGGTGACCTTGACCTCGCGGAACTCGCGGTCCTTCTTCAGCCGCTCGACCAGTTCCATGGTCGCGGTGACGTCCACGTCGACCCACTCGGTGACATGCGGCGCCGTGAAGGCCGACCCGACCATCGCCGCCGCGGTGACCTTACGCACCCCCTTGATCGGCGTGCGCTCCTCCCCGCGATTGCCGTATGCCGTTGCCGCACCACGGTTTTCGGCTCTCGGACCGCTCGTCCCGGCTCCCGCGGCCGTGGCAGCGCTGGTCGCAGCACCGGCACCGTCCGTCGCGCCTCCGGCGGCAGCGAGCACGTCCTCGCGGGTGATGACGCCGCCGTCACCGGAGCCGGCGATGTCGACGAGGTCGACTCCGAGGTCCTTTGCGAGCTTGCGCACGGGCGGCTTGGCCAGCGCCCGCATCCGGGCCTGGACCTCGGGCGAGTGGTCGGTCAACTCGGTCAGTGGGCGCCGGTCACGCAGCACGTGCGTGGAATGCGCGGCGACGAGTTCCCCGACGCCGCTGCTCGCGTCGGCGTGGACGGACTGCTTGACCGCCGGCTCCTCGTCCGGGTAGTGCGCGACGGTTTGCAGCAGCTGGGCCTTGCGGCGCGGGCGGCGCTTGGCCTCGGTGTGCTTGACGCCATAGCCGACGAGCACCGGGGTGCGCTCCGGCTTCGCCGGAGCAGCGGCAGCCTCCGAGCCGGCCTGATCAGCCGAACCAGCCGATTGCGCCGAGCCCGACTGTCCCACAACGGTTTCCGACTGCCTGACCCCCGGTGCGCCAGCCGTGGCCGTGGGCGCCGCGCCGGTCGCGGCGGCACCCGGCCCCTGCGCTGCACTACTCCCACCGTCCGCTGGCAACGACCCACCCGAGCCGTCGTCGATGACGATGATCGGCGTGCCGACCTCGACGGTGGCGCCCTCGTCGACGAGCAGCGCGGCGACCACGCCGGCATACGGGATGGGCAGCTCGACGATCGACTTCGCGGTCTCGACTTCGACGACGATGTCGTTGACTTTGACGGTGTCGCCGACGGCGACTCGCCAGGTGACCAGGTCGGCCTCGGTCAGGCCCTCGCCGGGATCGGGGAGCTTGAACTCACGCATGGAACGTCATACCTCCGGACGGATTCGTTGAGCGGTCAGTGCGCGAGCACACGGTCGACGGCGTCGAGGACCCGGTCGAGATCGGGCAGGAATTCTTCCTCGATCCGGCTCGGCGGGTAGGGCACGTTGTAGCCGCCCACGCGCAGCACCGGGGCCTCCAGCGAATAGAAGCACTCCTGCTGGATCTGGGCCGCGAGCTCCGCGCCCATCCCGAGGAAGGTCGCGGCCTCGTGCACGACCACGCACCGGCCGGTCTTGCGCACCGACGCGAAGATGGCGTCGGTGTCCAGCGGTGTCAGCGAGCGCAGGTCGATGACCTCCAGCGACTGGCCCTCCTCCTCGGCGGCCTGGGCCGCCTGCAGGCAGGAGCGCACCATCGGGCCATACGCCAAGACGGTCACATCGGTGCCGGGTCGAATCACATTGGCGCTGAACAAATCTCGCGATGGGGCCGCGCCGACCTCGCCCTTGTCCCAGTAGCGGCGCTTGGGCTCGTAGAAGAGGATCGGGTCCGGGTGGGCGATCGCCTGCTGGATCATCCAGTGGGCGTCGTCGGGGTTGCTGCACGCCACGACGCGCAGCCCCGCGGTGTGCGCGAAGTAGGCCTCATTGGACTCGCTGTGATGCTCGACGGCACCGATGCCGCCGCCGACGGGGATGCGGATGACCATCGGCAGCGTGACATTGCCCAGCGATCGCGCGTGCAGTTTGGCGACCTGGCTGACGATGTGGTCGAAGGCGGGGTAGACGAAGCCGTCGAACTGGATCTCCACCACCGGCTTGTAACCGCGCAGCGCCATCCCGATCGCGGTCGCGACGATGCCCGCTTCGGCGAGCGGGGTGTCGATGACCCGGTCCTCGCCGAAGTCCTTTTGCAGGCCCTCGGTGATCCGGAAGACGCCACCGAGCTTGCCGATGTCCTCCCCCATGAGCAGCACCTTGGGGTCGGCTTCCATCGCGGCGCGCAGGCCGGAGTTGAGCGCCTTGGCCAATGTCAGGGTGCTCATGATGCGTGCGCCCCCTCGAAGCTGCCGAGGTAGTCCTCGAGGCGCTCGCGCTCGGCCGTCATCACCGGATGATCATCGACATAGACATGGTCGAACATCGACAAGGGGCTCGGGTCCGGCAGGGCCAGGCAGCGCTCCCGCAGATCCGCGCCGACCGTGTCGGCTTCGGCATCGCAGGCGTCGAAGAAGACCTGACCGACGCCGTAGGACCGCGCCAACAGCGTCCGCAACCGGGCGATCGGATCGCGCAGCTTCCACACTTCGACCTCGGCGGAGACGCGGTACTTGGTCGGGTCGTCGGAGGTCGTGTGCGCGCCCATCCGATAGGTGAAGGCCTCGATCAGGGCCGGCCCCTGCCCGTCGCGGGCGTCGTCGAGCGCGGCCTTGGTCACGGCATACGTCGCGAGGACGTCGTTGCCGTCGACGCGGGTGCCGGGGAAGCCGTAGCCCTTGGCGCGCTGATAGATCGGGACGCGCATCTGACGCTCGTTGGGCTCGGAGATGGCCCACTGATTGTTCTGGCAGAAGAAGACGACCGGCGCGTTGTTGACCCCAGCGAAGACGAAGGCTTCCCCGACATCGCCCTGGGCGCTCGCCCCGTCGCCGAAGTAGGCGATGACGGCCGTGTCGCGGTCCGGCTCGCCGGTGCCGACGGCGTGATCGCGCTGGACGCCCATGGCGTAGCCGGTCGCGTGCAGGGTCTGGGCGCCGATGATGATCGTGTAGAGATTGAAGTTCTTCTCGAACGGGTTCCACCCGCCGTTGTGCACGCCGCGGAACATCCCGAGCAGGTTGAGCGGGTCGACCCCGCGGCACCAGGCGACGCCGTGCTCGCGATAGGTGGGAAAGGCGAAGTCCTGCGGCCGCAGGGCGCGGCCGGAGCCGACCTGGGCGGCCTCCTGGCCGAGGCAGGGCGCCCACAGACCGAGCTCCCCCTGACGCTGCAGCGCGGTGGCCTCGTTGTCGATCCGGCGCACCAGGACCATGTCCCGGTAGAAGCCCTGGATGTCCTCCTGCGTCAACCCGTCCACGATGGGGTCGAAGCGCTCGTCACTGACGCGCTCGCCCTCCGGGGTGACCAACTGGACCATGTCCGGCCCGCCGTCCCGCGGCTCGATCCTCGGCGTCCTCGCCTGCTCCGGCATCTCGCTCCATTCCCCACCCGTGTGCGGGGGTGTCCGCCGGCCGGGTGCTTTATGTCGAATCGCCGGCGTTGGCTGCGTGGGTGCCGGGGGTGACCGGTCTGCCTGCGGGCCTCGGTGCGGCGGGCGTCACGACCACGTCGTCGTGGCCGCGTGTGCATGCTGCGTCGCCCCTAACCTACCGCGCGCGACCCCCGGACCTAACCCCTGCTCGCAGCAGTTAGGTGTCCTACAACAGGGTCGACCCTGCTGGACGTCACCTACCCTGTGCTGAGTGCCGCCGCACGCGGAAGGAGTGCCCGTATGCCGCCCGCTCCCGCCCGCGACCGCGACGCCTCCGGACGCGCTCGCCAACAACGCCCGCGCGACGCCCTCGGCCGCCCGCTCGCCTATGGCGCCGTCGGTGTCGAGCCTGTCTCCGAGGAGCCCTTGCCCCCCATGGAGACCATCGCCGCTGCCCGGGCGCTGTTGCGCGAGGGCCGCCCGTTCAGCGCGCACGAGGTCCTGGAGGCCCGCTGGAAGGCCGCTCCCGAGGGCGAGCGCGACCTATGGCAAGGCCTGGCCCAGATCTGCGTGGGCCTGACCCACGCCGCCCGCGGGAATGCCACGGGCGCCGCAGCGCTACGCGCCCGCGGCGCCGCCCGGCTGGACACGTATGCCGTGGGCGAGGGAACGGCATACGGGCTCGATGTGGCGGACATCGCCGCCCGCGCCCGTCGCGCGCAACCGCCTTGGGATTGAGAGCCCGACGACGTCAGCAGGGGCGCCAGGTCTGGCCACCAGGGGCATAGCACCGTGGCCCGGTGTAGCCGGGATAGCCCCCGCTGG
>NZ_DAOQZV010000156.1:0-7654 GCF_035343835.1 Nostocoides sp.
CCCCCGCCACGTCCGACCCGGCTACCACGAGCGCCGCGACACCCCAGGAGCGCGCCGACGCCTGGCTGGGCGCCTTCGAGGCCGCCCTGACCGCGGGCGCCGTCGAGGACGCCGCCGGAATGTTCGCGCGCGAGAGCTTCTGGCGCGACCTGGTCGCGTTCACCTGGAATCTGACGACCGTCGAGAATCCCGAGGGCGTGCGCGAGCTGCTCACCGCCACCCTCGACACCACCCGCCCGTCGCAATTCGCCACCAGCGAGCCGGCCACCGAGGACGGCGGGATCATCACAGCGTGGATCACCTTCGCGACCGCGACCGGCCGCGGCATCGGGCTCGTGCGCTTGAAAGACGAGGACGGTGCCGACAAGGCCTGGACCCTGCTGACCGCCCTCCAGGAACTCACCGGCTTCGAGGAGCCCCGCGGCACCCGCCGCCCGAAGGGCGCCGAGCACGGCATCGACAAGGACCGCCTGACCTGGAAGGAAAAGCGCGAACTCGAGGGCGAGAGCCTCGGGGTGACTACGCAGCCATACGTCCTCGTCGTCGGCGGTGGGCAGGGCGGCATCGCCGTCGGGGCGCGCCTGCGGCAGCTCGGGGTGCCCGCGCTCGTCATCGACAAGTACGCCCGGCCCGGGGATCAGTGGCGCGGACGCTACAAGTCGCTGTGCCTGCACGACCCGGTGTGGTACGACCACCTGCCCTATCTGAAGTTCCCCGACAACTGGCCCGTCTTCGCACCCAAGGACAAGATCGCCGACTGGCTCGAGTCCTATGTCAAGGTCATGGAGGTGCCCTACTGGTCGAGCACGGAGGCGACGTCGGCGACCTGGTCCGACGAGGCCGGCGAGTGGACGGTCGAGGTCGAGCGCGACGGCGTGCCCGTGACCCTCAAGCCGACGCACCTCGTGTTCGCCACCGGCATGTCGGGCAAGGCCCGCGTCCCCGACGTCCCCGGCGTCGACATCTTCGCCGGCGAGGTCCACCACTCCTCGCGCCACCCCGGCCCCGATGCGTATGCCGGCAAGAAGGCCGTCGTCATCGGCTCCAACAACAGCGCCTTCGACATCTGCGGCGCCCTGTGGGAGCACGGCGCCGACGTCACCATGGTCCAGCGCTCCTCGACCCACATCGTCAAGAGCGACAGTCTGATGGAATACGGGCTGGGCGACCTCTATTCCGAGCGGGCGCTCGCCAATGGGGTCACGACCGAGAAGGCGGACCTGATCTTCGCCTCGCTGCCCTACCGGATCATGCACGAGTTCCAGATTCCCGCCTATCAGAAGATGGCCGAGGTCGACAAGGACTTCTACGAGCGGCTGGAGCGGGCTGGCTTCTGGCTGGACTGGGGCGCCGACGGGTCGGGCCTGTTCATGAAGTACCTGCGGCGTGGCTCCGGCTACTACATCGACGTGGGCGCCGCGGACCTGGTCGCCAATGGCGACGTCAAGCTCGCCCACGGCCAGATCGACCATCTGAGCCAGGACAGCGTCGTCTTCACCGACGGGACGTCACTGCCGGCCGACCTGGTCGTCTTCGCGACCGGCTACAACTCGATGAACGGCTGGGTCGCCGACCTCATCGACCAGGAGACGGCAGACCGGCTCGGCAAGTGCTGGGGCCTCGGCTCCGACACCCCGCTCGACCCCGGCCCGTGGGAAGGCGAGCAACGCAACATGTGGAAGCCGACCAATGTCACCAACCTGTGGATGCACGGCGGCAACCTCCACCAGTCGCGCCACTACTCCCTCTATCTCGCGCTCCAGCTCAAGGCCCGGTATGAGGGTCTGGCCACCCCGGTCTATGCCCTCCAGGAGGTCCACCACACCGCCTGACCGGCGATCACTGCGTTTCCCCGCCAGCGACGAAAGAGGGTTCGATCCGATAATCAGATACAGTCGCTTCCATGCGCACCATCACGGCGACGGAGGCCGCCCGCCGATTCTCCGATCTGCTCGACGCCATCGAGGCGGGCGAGTCGGTGACCGTGACCCGGGGCAACAAGCCCATCGCCGAACTGCGGCCCGCACGCCGACGCACGGGCCGCGATCTGCGAGAAGCGCTCGCCGGGATCACGCCGCCCGACGATGACTTCGCCGCGGCGATCGCGCAGACCACCTCGCTGCTCACGTCCGACCGGACGGACCCATGGGCCGACGCCTGATTCTGGACACCAATGCGCTAAGCACGATCGAGCGCGACCTGTCGGCGACGTCCCTGGATGACGACGACCTCGCGGTCGCCGCGCTCACCATCGCGCAGTATCGGGCGGGTATCGAGCTGGCAGAGACCGCACGCCGAGCCGCCGATCGATCACGAGCCCTGGCCGCGATCCAGGACAACGTCGCGGTCCTCGACTACACCGAGGCCACAGCGGCGGCGCACGCCCGGCTCCTGGCCCACGTGCACCGAGCCGGGCAGCCACGCAGCGCACACGACTTGATTATCGCCGCGCACGCGGTCCAGACGGGCCGCACGATACTCAGCAACGACGCCCGGGCTCGCTTCGGCGACCTCCCCGCGGTCGTCGCCGTCGACCTCGTCGACTGACCCGACCGCATCTGCAGGGGAGTCGCTCACCAGGGGTGGGGGGCGTAGTCCTTGAGGAAGCAGCCATACAGGTCCTCGCCGGCCTCGCCGCGCACGATCGGGTCATAGACGCGCGCGGCGCCGTCGACCAAATCCAGCGGGGCATGCCAGCCCTGGGCGGCGATCCGCAGCTTGTCCGGTTGCGGCCGCTCGTCGGTGATCCAGCCGGTGTCGACCGCGGTCATCAGGATGCGGTCGGTCTCGAACATCTCGCCCGCCGAGGTGCGCGTGAGCATATTGAGCGCGGCCTTGGCCATATTCGTATGCGGATGCCCCGGCCCCTTGTAGCGCCGCCCGAACTGCCCCTCCATCGCCGACACATTGACCACGTATGCCCGCCGGGCACCCCGCGCGACCGCCGCCCGCATGGCGGGCCGCAGCTTCGAGACGAGGAGAAAGGGCGCCACCGAGTTGCACAGCTGCACTTCCAGCAACTCCAACGGGTCGACGTCCTCGACCTTCTGCGTCCAGGAGTTGACGCTCACGTCATCGGGCAGCAGCCCGCCGGCATCGATCGCCGTCCCGGCCACGTGCGCGGCCAGGCTCGCCGAACCCCCCTGCAGCGCAAGCGAAGTCATCGCAGCTGCCGTCAGTGAGGCCCCCGCACTGTCGACCACGGCAGGTCCGTGGGCGTGCTCGGCTAGCACCCCGACCAGGGCCGCCGGGTGGGCGTCGCTGACCCGGTCGAAGGTGACCAGGCGGGGCAACGGCATACCGGCCGGAAGAGGCTCGGACTCCCCCGCGACGAGGTGGGCATAGGCGCCTGGCGAGCGGCGCACGGTCTGGCAGGCGTTGTTGATCAGGATGTCCAGCGGTCCGCCGCCCGCAACCTCGTCGGCCAGCGCGAGCACCGAGGTGGCATCGCGCAGGTCGATGCCTACCACGGTCAGCCGGTCGAGCCACTCGGGCGAGTCGGCGAGTTCGGCGAAGCGCCGCGCCGCATCCCGGGGAAAGCGCGTGGTGATCGTCAGGTCGGCGCCGTCGCGCAGCAACCGCAGCGCGATGTGCATCCCGATCTTGGCCCGCCCGCCGGTCAGCAGCGCGCGACGGCCTAGTAGATCGATGCGCTGATGGCGCTTGCCATGGCTGAAGGCCGCGCAGCGCGGGCAGAGCCAGTGATAGAAGGCGTCGACGAGGGCGTATTTCTCGTGGCAGACGTAGCAGCCCCGCGGGATGCGAAGTTCGCCGGCATACCTCGCGTCGTCCGTCGATGCGGCGAGCGGTATGCCGCGGGTCTCGTCGTCGATCCGCAACGGCGAGCCGGTCGCCGTCGAGGCGAGCACGGCGGCATCGTGGTCGAGATCGGGTTGCCTTGCGGCAGAGCGCGCTTCGCGCCGGCGCGTCTTGCGGATCCGGCTGGCCATGACCCCGGTCGCCCGCTTGATCGTCTGGATGTCCGGATCGTCCGGCGCCAGCTCGTGGAGCGAAGCCAGCACCCGCAAGGTCGTCGCCAAGTCGGCCGGGTCCAGCCGCGGCGCGCTCGACTCGGCCCCGTCCTCCACCCCGGGATCGTATGCCGCCCCCGTTCCCAACATCTGCTAGCAGCGGTTAGGTCACCTCCAGCAGGGTCTACCCTGCTCGACGTCACCTACCGTGCGCTAAGTGCGAACGGCGGGCCGCCCGGGGTCGAGAACCGCAGCCGAAACCGCCGGAGGCCAGACCCGCAGCCGACCCGCAGCCGCCGGGAACCGCCCCCACCGCGCGAGCGTCGAAGGGCGTATGACGCGCCTCCTGCTTCCCGTCGCCCTGGTCGCCACCCTCGCGCTCAGCGCGTGCGGCACCGAATCCGCCGGGTCCGGGGCCGGCTCGACCGCGAGCACGACCACGGGCAACGCCAACCCGACGGGCGGCACCGGTTCGCCCAGCACGAGCGCCACCACCAACCCGCTCCCACCCCTGCGTGCCGCCCTCGCCACGGTGCTCGATGCCCCCGGAAAGGGCCCTCAACTCTGCCTGGGCGGCGTGCTCACCTCCCTCCCACCCCAGTGCGGCGGCCCGGTCATCGACAACTGGGACTGGGCCAAGGCCCCCAAGCACGATTCCGCGAACGGCGTGCGGTGGGGCCAGTACGCCGTCATCGGGACGTATGACGCGGCCACCTCAACCTTCCACCTCACCAAGCCGGTCACCACCATCGAGGACTACACCGGCCCACGGCCTCGTGACCCGCTCACCGGGCAGGGCCCGACCACCCCCTGTCCCGCCCCCGTAGGCGGCTGGAAGGTGCTCGACCCGGACAAGACCACCCAGGAGGCCGAAGATGCGACCCTTGCGGCCGCGGCCGCGCTCTCGACGTATGCCGGCGCATGGCTCGACCAGTCCATCAACCCGGCTGATCCCGCGAAGGAGCCGGAGAAGATGAACGATCCGGCGAAGCTGATCCTCAACGTCAAGGTGATCGAGGCTGCGGCGGCGGCGGAGCGGACGCTGCGCGCGACCTGGGGCGGGATGCTCTGCGTCTCCGAGGGCGGGCATACCGAGGCGGAGTTGCTGGCCATTCAAGAGGAGTTGTCGACAAACACGATCCCTGGATTGCTCGGGAGCGGGGTGGACACCCAGCTCAGCGTGGTCGAACTGCAGGTGATCGACGACCTCGACGGCCGGTTGCAGGCTGGGATGGACAAGAAGTACGGCCCCGGCGTTGTGTCAGTGACGTCGGCCCTGCTGCCCTACGCGGACTGACAGGTCGACGCGCCCCAGCCGCGAACCACGTGAGTCCGATCACGGATCCGCCTCATCGACGCGCAAACCCTTGCGCCCCAGGCCAAAGCGGGTAACACTAGACTCTACGCTAAGCAAGCGCTTAGTCAGCCATACCCATCGGAGCAAAGGGGCGCGTCATGGGCCACTACAAAGCCAACCTGCGAGACATCGAGTTCAACCTCTTCGAGGTCTTCGACCGCCAGGCCCTCTTGGGCAGCGCCCCCTACGACGACTTCGACGAGGCCACGGCCCGCGAGATGCTCAAGCACGTCAAGGAGCTGGCCGAGGGCGACCTAGCCGAGAGCTTCGTCGACGGGGACCGCAACCCGCCGAAGTACGACCCGGTCACCCAAGAGATCACCATGCCGGCGAGTTTCAAGAAGTCCTACAAGGCTTTTCAGGACTCCGGCTTCTGGAACGTCCAACTCCAGCACGAACTCGGCGGCACCCCCTGCCCGCCGTCGCTGAAGTGGGCCATCAATGAGATGATCCTCGGCGCCAACCCAGCCATCGCCATGTTCGGCGCCACCTACAGCTTCGCCGAGTTGCTCTACACCCTGGGCACGCCGGAGCAGAAGAAGCTGGCCAAGTGGATCGTGGAGAAGGGCTGGCTCTGCACGATGGTGCTGACCGAGCCGGACGCGGGCTCCGACGTCGGCGCCGGCCGCACCAAGGCCGTCCAACTCGATGACGGCACGTGGAGCATCACCGGCGTCAAGCGCTTCATCACCAGCGCCGAAGCCGACATGACCGACAACGTCGTCCATTTCGTCCTGGCCCGGCCTGAGGGTGCGGCCGAGGGCACCAAGGGCCTCTCCCTCTTCATTCTCAGCAAGTTCCACGTCGACCTCGAGACCGGTGAACTCGGCGCCCGCAACGGCGTCATGGTCACCAATGTCGAGAAGAAGATGGGCCTGAAGGTCTCCACCACGTGCGAGTTGACCTTCGGCGACGGCATACCGGCTACCGGGACGCTCTTCGGCGACGTGCACGACGGCATCGCGCAGATGTTCCACGTCATTGAGAACGCGCGCATGCTGGTGGGCACCAAGGCCATCGCCACCTTGTCTGCGGGCTACCTCAATGCGCTCGACTACGCCAAGCAGCGCGTCCAGGGCTCCGACCTCACCCGCGCCGCCGACAAGTCAGCACCGCGGGTGACCATCACCCACCACCCCGACGTGCGACGCTCCCTGATGCTGCAGAAGGCGTATGCCGAGGGGTTGCGCGCGCTCGTCCTGTTCACCGCCACCCAGCAGGACGTCGCCGACCAGCACTACCTGGAGAGCGGCAATGAGGCCGTCGCCAAGGGCAGTGCCGCCGACCTCGCCGCGCGAACGAACGACCTGCTGCTGCCGCTGGTCAAGGGCCTCGGGTCCGAGCGGGCCTGGGTCCTCCTCGGCACCGAATCGCTGCAGACGCTCGGCGGGTCGGGCTACCTGCAGGACTACCCGATCGAGCAGTATGTCCGCGACGCCAAGATCGACACTCTCTACGAGGGCACAACCGCGATCCAGGGCCTGGACTTCTTCTTCCGCAAGATCATCCGCGACAAGGCCCAGGCGCTGACCGCGCTCTCGATGCAGATCACTGAGTTCGCCAAGGACACCGGGCAGCAGCAGGGGGTCCTCGACCGCGACCGCGAGATGCTCGGCAAGGCCGTCGAGGACGTTCAAGGCATCCTCGGTGCCATGGTGACCCCGCTGATGGCGTCGGACCCGCGGATGGGCGGGGACCCGGCCAACCTCTACAAGGTGGGCCAGAACACCTCACGCCTGCTGCTCGCCGCCGGTGACCTGATCGTCGGCTGGCTGCTCCTGCGCCAGGCCGCAGTCGCCCAGGACGCCCTCGACGCCGGTGCAACCGGACCGGACAAGGACTTCTACACCGGCAAGGTCGCCGCGGCCCAGTTCTACACCCGCAATGTGCTGCCGAAGCTAGCCGCCGAGCGCGCCATCGCCGAGTCGACCGACAACGCCCTGATGGAGGTCCCGGAGGCCGCCTTCTGACGTCGAAGGGCCGGTTCAGCCCCGTCGAGAGGCCGCCCAGGCGGCCTCTCGACGGGGCTGAACCGGCCTCTCGACGGGGCTGAACCGGCCACTCGACGGGGCTGGGCCCGGGTGGGGGTCAGGGTTGCGGGCGCCGCAGGAGGGCGGCCAGGGCCACGAAGGGGCGGCGGGGCGCCTCGGTCACGCGCACATCGGTCAGACCCAGCTCCGCGCGAAGCACCCCCGAAAGGGTCGTCGCGATGGTGAGCCCGGCCGCGGGACACCCTGCGCAGGCGCCAGCGAGCTCGAGGTCGGCGATGCCGTCGCGCACCGCCAGGACGCGGACCTGGCCGCCGTGCGCCCGGATCGTCAGGCCC
>NZ_DAOQZV010000157.1:0-1266 GCF_035343835.1 Nostocoides sp.
CGATCGGGGCCGCTTGACGGGGCTGAACCGGCCCCTCGACGGGGCTGAACCGGCCTCTCGACGGGGCTGAACCGGCCTCTCGACGGGGCTGAACCGGCCTCTCGACGGGGCTGAACCGGCCTCTCGACGGGGGGAGCCGGGGGCGAGGGCCGCCGTGTCGGTGCTGTCAGAGGACCTTGTTGAGGTAGGTCTGCAGGGCCTTGGTCGTGCTGGAATCCCAGATGCCGTCCTGGGTGTGGGCGACGACCTTCTGCAGGGCCTTCGTCGTGATCGGGCCGATCACGCCGTCCGCAGTGACCTTGAGCTTGGTCTGGAGGGCCTTGCGGTCGCTGAGGGTGAAGCTGCCGTCGACCGGCCGGCCGATCCACTTCTCCATTGCGCCATAGGTCTTGGGTCCGAGCACGCCGTCGACGACGAGCTTGGTCGAGGAGCTACCACCGGTCGAGCCGCCCGAGCCCGTGGTGTCGGTCCAGGGGTCGACCGCGAGCCCGTTGGTCACGGTCAGGCCGGCCCGCGCGCCGCAGACCGGCCACGCACCCGGGCCCTGGACCTTCAACACGGCCTGAGCGATGTAGATCTGGGCGCCCTTGCTGGCCTGGTGGGCGTAGGGCGCGTACTTGCCGCCGCCGAAGCCGGTCCAGGTGGATGCCGAGAACTGCAGGCCGCCGTAGTAACCGTTGCCCGTGTTGATCGACCAGTTGCCGCTGCTCTCGCAGTCGGCGACCGCATCCCACACGGTGTCGGCGTGCGCCGCGGTCGGGGCGAGGATGGCGCCGACAGCCGCGGCCGAGCCGGCGGCGGTGAGCAGCGCACGACTGGGGCGGCGGGCGGCGCGGTGGCGGCCGGCATATGGGCTGGATGAACGGAGGGTGGCGCGAATGGCCATGGGGGAGTGCCCTTTCCTGACGTCGCGCCGCCGGGGTTAGCTGTCGGGTTAGGGAGGTCAGGTTCCCCGCCGGCTCGGCCGGCTGCACCCCAAGGCCAGCATCGATGCCGGCCACACGTGGGTCCCCCAGCCATCCGTGCGAGTGACTCGCGTCGGCGGCCGCTGGATGGTTGGGCGCGCGGCCGCCCGGGATGAATGGTGAAGTGTGTGTGTGCAGTTGTGGCGGTCCGTGGACCGGGTCACACCGTAGGGGCTGCTGGTGCGCCTGTGCAATCTCTGTTCGCCCGCCGTGAGCGCGATGCGCCGCGGATCCCCGCTTCCGCGCGGGCCCAACTGCCTCGCCACCGCTGGGCAGCCGGGCACGGACAAGCCCGAACCCC
>NZ_DAOQZV010000157.1:1366-7648 GCF_035343835.1 Nostocoides sp.
GGGCCCAACTGCCTCGCCACCGCTGGGCAGCCGGGCACGGACAAGCCCGAACCCCGGCGCGCCCGAAACCCAGGCCCACGGACAAGCCCGAACCCGGCGCTGGCGCGCCCGAAACCCGGGCGTCGGCGCGCACGGAAAAACCCCGGCCCGGACAGTGTCCGGACCGGGGTTTGAGGTGGCGCGTTTCAGAGCCCGCCGAGGCCCTTGGGTGAACCCACGCCGGTGGGTGCGTCATAGCCCTTGAGCCCGTTGCACAGGTAGTCCCCGCCGCACAGGCCATTGCGGCCGCCGACGACGTCGTAGAACGCGCTCGGCGTGCGATAGGCCTGGGCCGACGAATAGGTTGCGCCATTGCCCGCCAGACCGATCAGGCCCGCGATGATCGGCGCGGACGCGCTGGTGCCACCACCGACGACCCAGCCTGGGGGCAGGCCGAAGGGGTTGGGGTAGGTGTCATAGACCGCGACGCCGGTGGCCGGGTCGGCGACCGCCGACACATCGGCGATCGTGCGCATCTGGCAGTGGGTGTCCTTCTGCCACGGGCTCTTGGCGACGTATGCCGAACACCCGCTCCCGCTGCCGCCCCAGACGTCCTCGTCCCAGCCGCGCGACGTGCCAGGCGCCTTGTTGAGCGTCGTCCCGCCGACCGCGACGACCTTGCGGTAGGCCGCGGGCACGGCTGCCGACGTGAACCCGTAGTCGCCGCTGGAGGCGACAGCCGTCGTGCCCTTGTGCTCGTAGGCGTCCCGATCCGCCCACAGGTAGCCCGTCTCCAGCCCGCCGTAGGAGTGCGAGGTCACCGTGGCACCCTTGCGCCACGCGGTGCGGGTTGCCTCGGCAAGGTTGTTGTTGTAGTTGTCGTCGGCCTCGACCAGCAGGATCTTGCAACTCGGGCAGGCCGCGGAGACCATGTCGAGGTCCATCGAACCCTCCAGGGCCCAGCCGCCGTCAGGCTGTGGGTAGTTGCCCCGCTCTCCGCGCTGGTTGACCTTGCTGAAGCAGCCGTTGGCCGTGGTGCACGGCGGCAGGCCCATGGTCTTGCGATAGACCGCGAGGTCCTTCTCGGCGTTCGGAACGTCGAAGGCGATGATGATGGCGACTGTGGAGTTCGCACCAGTCGCCGGGAGCTTGTAGGCCGAGCGCAGATCGGCGGGGGAAAGTCCCGACGGCATCGCCTTGGCCGGGGTCGCTCCGGAGCCGGTGTGGAAGCGGCTCATGCACCGGCTGTACCCGGCGCGCGTCTCGGAGGAACACGGCTTCCCGCTCGGCTTCGCGGCCGTATGGGTGCCCGCTCCCGCGGGTGCGGCGCTTGCCGTGAGCGCGGGGATCAAAGCTGTGCCTGCGACGGTGACGCCTGCCAGCGCCACGAGCCCACGTCGGATGGTCATGCGATTCATGTCTGTTTCTCTCGCTCTCGTGAAGTCGCGGGCGCTCAGCGCGCCAGGAGGAAGGCGCCGTCGATCTGCTCGGACAAGGTGGTGCCGGCCGAGTCGGTCACGGCGACCTTGAGGCCGACGACGGTGCGGCCGGCGCCGGCCGCGGGGACGTTGAGGGCGGCGGCATACGTCGCGCCGGATCCGGTGACGGGGGCAACGCTCCAGGTGCGGCCGTCATACGACACCCACGCCTTGACCGAGGTGACGCCCTGGGCGACCGTGCGCCCGACTTGGTTGACCGTGAGCCCGATCGACTGCCTACCGGCGGGGAGAACGTTCGCGTCGGTCGACGCGGCGGCGTAGTCCACCGAGAGGAAGGGCAGAACCTTGCACGTCGTCTGGGTCAGACACCACCAGCTCGCCGGCGCGTTGACCGCGGATGACGTCTTGATCGACATCGTCGTGGTCATCGTCGTCGCGAGGGTGAACGGTGCACCCGAGCGGGACGCGATCTGGCTGGTGGTCAGCACCTTGGTGTTGTCCGGGATGGCGGTCGCGCCGCTGAGGTGGCCGTCCTGGTCGATGATCGTCGCGCCATCGGCCTTGATCGTCAGGTGCGAGCTGAAGGTGTCCGGCTCGGTGAAGTCGCCGCTGCCCGTATGCGTGCGATCGCTCAGCGGGAGAGCACCGATCGTGAAACCCTTGACGCCGGACCCGAAGCCGAGGCACGCCGGGCAGGACTGCGCCGGTGCGACACCGGGTGACCGGAAGGCCTGATGCAGCGGGGCCTGGCCCCAGACATCGGAGGTGGTCGTGCCCGCCTTGGGGCCGACGTGCCCATCCTCGGTGAAATCCCCCTTCTCGGTGAAGACGGGATCGAAGCTGATGTACTGCGTCAGCGAGGCGCCGTGGATCAGGCCGCCACCGGTGGAGACGTATTCGGTGAAGGCGCGCGCCGGCGGCGGCATGCCCACCGACCAGCCACCCGTCGGCGGATTCGCCGACCGGCCGTACATCGAGGTGGCGAGGTCGAAGCCGCCGACCAGCTTGGTGCGGTAGATCGCCGTGTTCGAGGCATCGACGCGCGCGATGATGGGGCTGGCCGGGATGCGGCCGGTCACGCCATTATTCGTCGAGTACCGGTAGGGGGCCGACGCGCTTCCCCCGTCGGCGACGACGACCTGCGCAACGCGTTGCGTGCCGTGTAGGGCCCCCACGGTCGGAGTCACGAAGGTCTCTCCTGTTCCGTAGTTACCCAGCAGCACCCAGGACGCCCTGGAGAAGTAGTCACCCGTGACGATGTCGCGGCCGTACTCGGTGATCTCCGCGCCACCCTCTCGCACCGGCTTGGCCAGGGTCGTCCTGATTGGCGTGGTGGCCGAGCGAACGTCAACGCGGACATCCCGGGGGCTATTGACTGTCACCTCGGGCGAGGTGGCGATGTAGGACTTCGTCCAGTCCGCACTGGACGCCATCACCACGAATTGCCAGGTTCCCTGGGGCAAGCTGATCTTGGCCTTGCCGCGGATGGCGAAGCCGACGCCGCCATCCTTCTGCGCGTCGGTGGTGTTGAGGTAGCCGAACATGCCCTCGAAGGGCTTGCCCTGGTCGTCGACGACGTTGACCGTGACGGTGTGCATCGGCCATTGGGGAGTCGGCGCGCTCGGGCGCATGGCCCGGACGCTGGCCACCCCGGCGAAGAGGGCGTCGCCACTCTGCGTGGCGAGGGCGCGGCCAAGGGCGCGGCTGCTGGCGGGTGTGACATAACCGGTGGCGCTCAACCCGCTCCGCCCGGTGACCTCGATGCCGGGGACGGCGGTGGGGGCGTCGGCGCTGGCATACCGGATCGAGACGGGGACCCGGGCGCTGCCGGTGGCGTCGGCGTTGACGTCGAAAAGCGCGGCGTCGAGGACGCCGCCGACCTGGTGCTGCAGAGCCGCGGGGTAGACGTAGCGGGCCTTGCCGATCGCCATAGTGACCAGTGGGCCGGAGGTGGCGCGGTGCAGGAGCACGGGGGTCGAGCCATGGGCCCGGATGACGTCCCCGGTCGGCAACACGACCGCCCGGCTGCTGGTGGCCGCAGTGGCCTGCCAATCGGCGGTGATCTTGCTCGGTGCCTGCGCGCTCGCCGCGAGCGGTGCCAGCCCGCCGGCGGCGAGGGCCGTGATTGCGGCCGTGGCGGCCCAGGTGGTTCGTCTGGTCATTCCCCTTGCCCTTCTCGATTCACGATCCCGTCAGCGGCTGCCGCGGGGCCTTCCGTTGGGAAGCTTGCTCGGTGGCCGGCCGGGCGCCATCAACCGAGCGGCTGATCCGGCTGCGACCATCGGCCATTCTTCGCGGTACTTCCTCTGGGTGTTTCACGGGTGCACGCGCCGAAAGGTTGCCGGCGATCGCGAGATGTGAGGGCCGCCTCAGGCGAGCCGCGGAAATCGCCGCGCAGCAACGGCTTTTCGCCAGATTGGACGGATTGCGTCTGCGCAGGGAGCAGAGAGCGTGCGCGAAAACCCATGACGTCCCCTGCCATCGGTGCCGGGGCATACGGTATTCCGCCGGCCCGGGTGCGATCTTCCACCCCCATACCCGGTATGTCAACGGATGGGTCGTCCGGTTCAGCCGCCGAGCGCGTGCCGGCTGATCACCAGCCGCTGGATCTGGTTGGTGCCCTCAAAGATTTGGGTCACCTTGGCCTCGCGGAAATAGCGCTCGGCTGGGAAATCGGCCGTGTAGCCCGCGCCCCCGAGAACTTGGACCGCGTCGGTGGTGACCTTCATGGCGGCGTCCGTGGCCACCAGCTTCGCCGTGGCTGCCTCGGCGCTGAAGGGCCGTCGCGCGTCGCGCAACCGGGCGGCATACAGATAGCTCGCGCGGGCGGCGCCGACGGCCGCCGCCATGTCCGCGATCAGGAAGGCGAGGCCCTGGTTGCTCGCGATCGGCCGGCCGAACTGGACGCGGTCCTTCGCGTAGCTGGTCGCCAGATCGAGCGCGGACTGCGCCAAACCCGTTGCCGCAGCGGCGATTCCGAGGCGACCGGAGTCGAGAGCCGCCAAGGCGATGGCCATGCCCTGACCCTCGGACCCGATCCGGCGGGACGCGTCGACGCGGACATTGTCGAAGAGCACCTCGCTGACCGGGTCGCAGTGCAGGCCCATCTTGCGTTCCGGCGTGCCGAAGCTGAGCCCGGGCGTGTCGGCGGGGACGACGAAGCACGAGAGCCCGCGCCCGCCGTCGTCCGAGGTCCGCGCGAAGGTCGTGTAGAAGTCCGCGTGCCCGGCGTGCGAGATCCACGACTTCGTCCCATTGAGCACGTATGCCGTGCCGTCACCGACGGCGCGCGTCGTCATGGACGCGATGTCGGAGCCCGCGAGCGGCTCGGAGAGGCAGTAGGCCCCGAGCGTCTCGCCGGAGAGCATGGCCGGGAGCAGCTCGGCCTGCTGTTCTGGGCTGCCATACGCGGCGACGGGATAGCACGTGAGGGAGTGCACGGACGTCCCGACGGCAACGCTCATCCAGGCGCTGCCGATCTCCTCGACGACCTGCAAATAGGTCTCGTAGGGCTGAGCGCCGCCGCCGAACTCCTCGGCATATGGCAGCGAGAGCAGGCCGGCCGCGCCGAGCGTGGTGAAGATGTCACGGGGCAGTTCGGCGCCGCGGGCGGCCGCTGCCTCGGCCTCGTCGACGCGCGGTCGCAACTCCTTGTCGGCGATCTGGCGGACCAGGGCGATGAGATCGTCGCCGAGTTCGTCGGGCATCAGGCGGGACACGGGCATACCGGCCAATGTAGCGAGCCAGGCCGGGGCCGACCTCATGGCCCGCACTCAGCACAGGTTGGGTGACGTCGAGCAGGGTAGACCCTGCTGGAGGTCACCTAAACGCTGCTAGCAGACGTTAGGCCCGGGGCTCGGAGACACGCTCAAGCGTCGGTCGCTTCGCCGTCACGGCGTCCCCCGACGACCGACCGTGGAGTCGCCGATCCACCCAAGGCCCCAAATGCTTTCTGCCCCAGTGCAAGTGGGAGGACAGGGCCTCGCGGCGGCCAGCAGGATCGGCCGGGGGCAGTGGTGTCGCCCAGTCCGCTCGATCGGTGTCGAAGCCGAGCGCGGCTTGGGCGGCGAGCGCCACTCGGCGGTGTCCCTCGCTGGTCAGGTGGATGCGGTCGTCGGCCCACATGCGCCAGTCCTGGAGCGCGTCGAGTCCCCAGATGTCGATGATCGCGCACCCGTGGCGGGCCGCGATCGAGAACAGATTGGCCGTATGCACCGCGTGGCGCGGTCGCAGCGCCTTGAACAGTCCCGCCTTGGCTGGGTCAGTCGGAGTCGCGAGCAACACGGCCGCGCCCGTGGCTCGGATCCGCACGACGGCGGCTTCCAAACGATCGGCGATCGCGTCGAGGTCGACGCTCGGGCGCAGGATGTCGTTGCCGCCGCCGACCATCGAGACCAGATCGGGCGCCATCGCCAGGGCGGCGTCCAACTGCGGCCCGACGACATCGCCCAACTTGCGGCCGCGGACGGCGAGGTTGGCATAGCCGAAGTCAACCCCGGCCTCGGCCGCCACCCCCGCGAGGTGCGCCGCGAGCCGGTCTGCCCACCCGACGAACCCGGTCGACGGCTCGGGCAGTGGATCGCACATCCCTTCGGTGAAGGAGTCGCCGATGGCGACATAGCGGGTCCAGCTGTGGGGCGTCATACGGCAGTCCCATCAGTGGTCGGCTTTCCCGCCCGCTGCCGGCAAGTCCTTGTTCGCATAGGAAATCTTCCCCTGCGCATGACGGGGTTGTGGCATCGGGCGGGAAAGCTGTCGGCTCGCCCGGCCGGCGAGAGTCCGGTCACGGCAGGGACCAGTCCAGCGGCTCGGCGCCCTGGGCGACGAGTGCCGCATTGGCGCGCGAGAAGGGCCGCGAGCCGAA
>NZ_DAOQZV010000158.1:0-5624 GCF_035343835.1 Nostocoides sp.
AGCGCGACCCCTTCGGCCGCTTCACCTACGGCGTCCCGCCCAAGACCAAGGGCGTCATTGCCACGTTGACGGCGCGCCCGGACGCCGATGTCATGGTCATCGCCCATGCCGGGCTCGGCAACCTGACCGGGCCGCGCGCGATCTATGACGCGATCCCCTTCGATCGCCCCTTCCTCGTGCACACCTGGACGTATGCCGCCTCCACCGTCCCCCGCGAGCCCGAGGCCATCGGCGCCTGGCTGGCCGATCGCTGGGCCGAAATCGACGCCTGGGTCTCCGCCCACGAGTGAGCGCCCGCCCGCCATTCCTAAACTCTGCTAGCAGCAGTTAGGGCTCCTCCAGCAGGGTAGACCCTGCTCGACGTCACCTAAGGTGCGCTAAGTGGCACCTGCGGGCGCACCGACGCGCGGCGTCGAGGACTGGCTCATGAAGCGAAGAGTTGGGTGCCCCAGTCCTGGTTATCGTCAAGCCCGCGCGGGCAGAGGAAGAGCGCCGAGCCGGTGTGCTCGATGTATTCGTTCAGCACATCCTTGGCGGCCAGCGCGCGCTGCATGGGCACGAACTGCTTGTGCGCGTCGCGCATGAAGGCGATGAAGAAGAGCCCCGCGTCCAGGTGGCCCTGACCGTCGGAGCCGTCGGTGAAGTTGTAGCCTCGCCGCAAGATCCTGACGCCGTCAAGATTGGAGGAGTGGGCCAGCGCAATGTGCGAGACCGCCGGGATCGCCGGCTGCCCGTCCATGCGCTTAACGGCGAAGTCGACCGTGTCGAACTCCTTCCTCTGCCCCAGTGGCTGGCCCTCGAGCTTGCCGCGGCCGAAGATGTCCTCCTGCTCCTGCAGGTTGGTCCGGTCCCAGACCTCGATGTGCATCCGGATGCGCCGCGCCACCAGATAGGACCCGCCAGCCGCCCACGCCGTCGGCCCAGGGACGTCGGCCGCCGCGATCCACACGTGCTGGTCCAGAGCCGCACCGTCCTCGGCCATCAGATTGTTGGTGCCGTCCTTGAAACCGAAGAGGTTGCGCGGGGTCTTCTGGGTGTGCGACGTCGACGACGTGCGCCCGAAGCCGAGCTGGCTCCACCGCACCGAGACCGTGCCGAGCCCAATCCGGATGAGATTGCGAACCGCGTGGACCGCGACCTGCGGGTCGTTGGCGCAGGCCTGGATGCACAGATCCCCGCCCGACTTGGCCGGGTCCAGGTCGTCGCCCATAAAGCCCGGAAGCTCTTGCAACGCAGCAGGTTTGCGATCGGCCAGCCCGAAGCGCTTGTCGAACAGCGAGGGCCCGTAGCCGATGGTCACCGTCAGCCCGGACGGCGGCAGATCGAGCGCCTCACCGGTGTCGGTCGGCACCTTGTAGGGCCCGCCGCCCACCGACCCACCGGGCGCCGCCTCGGCGCCATAGGTCATCCGTTCGGCGGCCGCCGTCCACGCCGTGAGCAGGTCGCGTAGCACGTCGGCGTCGTCGGTGATGACGTCGAGGGCAACGAAATGCATCCGGTCCTGCGCCGGCGTGATGATGCCGGCCTGGTGCGCCCCGCGGAACGGCACCTGCCCACTGATGTCGGCGAGGCTCGGTGCGCCCGTCGCCGACGCGCCCGTATGCCCGTCCGCGCGCGTCGCGGCATACGTCCCGGCCGCGCCAACCAGCAAACCCGCGGCGACGCCCGCGGACACCTCGACGACGCCGCGCCGGCTGGGCGGCTCGGTGGTTACGTCGAGGGTGCCGTCGGAAGCGGCAGGATCAGCCTGCGGCAACGACACCCGCCACCTTGGCGACCTGTTCGGCGAAGCCGTCGAGGGCATCGGTCAGCTTCTTGATGTCGTCCTGGGACAACTCGGTGTAGAGCACGAAGCCGTCGCCCTTGCGGTGGGTTTCGAGCAGATCACCGAGCACCTTCCCGGTGCGGTCGATCTCGGTGACGAGCGCCGGATCCTTCTCCTGAAGGAAGGGCCGCAGGGCGGCGAGCGCGGTCTTCGAGCCTTCAAAGTTGGCTTCGAAATCCCAGAGGTCGGTGTGGCTGTAGCGCTCCTCCTCGCCGGTGATCTTGCCGGTGGCGATCTCGTCCAGGAGTGCCTTGGAGCCATTGGCCAGCTGGAGCGGGTTGAGCTCCACGCCCTTGACCTGGCTGACCAGCGTTGTGACATCGACCAGCAACTGGTCGGCGATCTTGACGGTGTCAGCCTGGAGGCCGTCGACCCACAGATCCTTCTCCAGCCGGTGATAGCCAGTGAACGCCATCCCCTCCTCGACGACATCTTCGCGGCCGTCGATCTTGGGGTCGAGCTCGCCGAAGGACTCGGCCACCGGCTCGATCCGCTCCCAGTAGGAGCGTGCCGTGGGATAGAGCGCCTTGGCCTCCTCCACCTTGCCGGCCTTGACCAGAGCGACGAATTTCGTTGTCTCGGCGAGGAAAGCGTCGGCCTGGCTGGTGGTGTAGCGGTGGTACTCGGCGACCGCCTGCTGCAGGAGTTGGTTGTCGGTCTTGGCTGCGGGCGCGTCACCGGTCACCGTGAACGCCGCCCGTATGCCGTCGCCCACCATCCCCGGCTTGCAGGCGGTTTCGTAGGTGCCCGGCTCGGTGATCTCGACGTGAAAATCGCGGCTCAGGCCAGGGGCGACATTCTCGACCTCGCCCATAATCCGGTCGCCCTCGGCATAGACATAGAACTCGTTGATCTTGTTGCCCTTGTTGGTCACCTTGAAGGTGATCGTCCCAGCCGGCGCGCTCGTTGCACTCACCTGGCACGCGGCGTCGGTCGCCGTGACGACGATCGCGCCGCCCGTCTCGCCGGCCGAGGCCGAGTCGGTGCCAGAGCAGCCGGCCAACGCTAGCGCCGCGGCACTGAGGGTGCCAACCGCGAGGGCAGGAGTACGGGTCCGCGTCGTGCGGGCAAGGCAAATCATCGCGTCGATCTCCGTTCAGTGTCGTTGTGTCGCAGTGGTTTTCAGCGGGTTCCCGCGTCGGCGGGCTGCGCAGGCATACGGGTTGGCTCGGCAACGGTCGGCTTCGCGGGGCGCAGGAAGAGCGGCAGGACGATGGCGACATACGCCACCCAGCAGATGGCCTGCAGCCAGGTTGTCGCCGGCGTGAAGTTCAGCGTGCCCTTGAGCAAGGTGCCGAGCCAGCCGTCGGGGGCGATGACGTGGCTGATGTCGAAGGCGAGCGAGTTCAAGCCGGGCAGGAAGGCGGCTTCCTGCAGGTCGTGAATGCCATAGGCGAGGATGCCGGCCGCCACCAGCACCAGGAAGATCCCCGTCCATCGGAAGAACTTGGCGAGGTTGATCTTGATCGCCCCGCGATACATCAGCACGCCGAGGATGCAGGCGCTGCCGATGCCGATGATCCAGCCGAGCAGCGGCTGAACGGTGCCCGCCCCGGCCGCTTCGGCCGTGGCGTAGAAGAAGATCGCCGTCTCCAGGCCCTCGCGGCCCACGCCAAGGAAGCCGACGAGCGCGATCGGCAAGGGCCCGAGGGCGAGGGCCTTGTCCAGCGCACCCTTGAGCTCGCCAGAGATGGTCCGGGCGGCCGAGCGCATCCAGAAGACCATGCCGGTCACGAAGGCGACAGCGATGATCGAGGCAGTGCCGCCGATGAGTTCCTGGGTCTCGAAGGAGAGTTGCCGCGTCCCGAAGGTCAAGAAGGCGGCCAGTCCGGCAGACAGGACGACGGCCACGCCCACGCCCGCCCAGACCCACTTCAACGCCCAGCGCCGGTCGGTCTTGACCAGGAAGGCGACGAGAATGACGACGACGAGTGCGGCCTCGAGCCCTTCGCGCAGCCCGATGAGGGCGTTGCTGAACACCATGGTCGAGCCTCCCGAACGATCTCCAGACGGACAAATCTAAGGTAAGCCTAACCTAAGAACAGGTCAATCTGTCGTGGGCGTCTAGGTCGACAGCCACCGCCGTGTCTCAACTCACGAGTTGTCGACCAACCCGCGCAGGGCGGCCAGCCAGTCGGCGGCGCTCTGGAAGTCGGCGTCGGAGTTGAACGGGGCCACCTGCGCGCGCCCGCGGTCGGCGCGCGGATAGCTGCCGAGGAAGACCACCTCGGCACAGATCCGTTTCAGTCCGGTCAGCGCCTGCCCGACCCGCTCGTCCAGCACGTGGCCCTCGATGTCGACGGAGAAGCAGTAGTCGCCCATCGAGTGCTTCGTCGGGCGCGACTCCAGGCGGGTCATATTGATCCCGCGGGCGGCGAACTGCTCCAGCAACGCCATCAAGCCGCCCGCGTGGTCGCGGCGCTGATAGAGCACGACCGTCGTCTTGTCGGCACCTGTCGGCGCGGGAATGGCCGCCGGCCGGGCCACCAACACGAACCGGGTCACCGCCTTCTTGATGTCACCGATGTCGTCGGCCAGCACGTCCAGGCCGGCCAGCTCCGCCGCGATCGGCGCGCAGACGGCCGCATCGTGCCGACCGTCCCCCCCGGGCGCCAGATCCAGCGCCGCACTCGCCGTCGAGAGCGTCGGGATATAGGTCGCCTTGGGCAGATTGGCCCCCATCCAGCCGCGCACCTGGGCCCACGCGTGCGAATGGGTACCGACCGTAGCGACGCGAGCGAGCGGCATACCGGGCCGGGCCGCGAGCACGAATCGGATCTTGACCAGGCGCTCACCCACGACGATCAGCGGCGAGCCCGTCGAGAGCGCGTCGAGCGTGGCGGTCACGCCGCCCTCGACGGAGTTCTCGATCGGGACCATGGCCGCGTCGATCTCGCTCGCGCGCACGGCCGCCAAGGCCGCGTCCACCGAGGCGTATGCCGTGTGCTCGCCCCCCGCGGCCGGCTCCCAGTCGAGCAGGGCCATCTGGGTAAACGTGCCCGCCGGGCCGAAATAGCCGTAACGGACGGGTCGGGCGGCGGTGGACGCAGGCACCAGCGAACAATAGGACGCAACTACGATTGCCTGCGATGACGTTCAGTATCGCCACCGCGGCCATCGTGTTCGCGCTGATCTTCCCGGTCGAGTTGCCGGACAAGACCTTTGTCGCCACCCTCGTGCTCGCCACCCGCTACCGCCCGTTGCTGGTCTGGGTCGGCGTCACTGCCGCCTTCCTCGTCCAGACCGTCGTCGCCGTCACCCTCGGCGGTCTGCTCGCGCGGCTCCCCCACGCGCCGGTGCAGATCGTCGCCGCGCTGATGTTTGCGCTCGGCGGCGTCATCCTGCTCCGCGGCGCGCGCAATGCCGACCGCGAGGAGCGGGAGGCCGAGGAGGAATTCGAGGCCAAGGCCGCCGCGCCCGCCACCGGGCTGCGCGCCGTGTCGACGTCCTTCCTCGTGCTCTTCCTCGCCGAATGGGGCGATCTGTCGCAGCTGTTGACCGCTTCGCTCGCGGCGCGCTATCACGACCCGGTCTCGGTGGGCGTCGGCGCCTTCGTCGCGCTCGCGACCATCTCGGCGCTCGGTGCGGCGCTCGGCCGGACGCTGCTGCGCTACCTCAAGCTGGCGACGATTCGCCGGATCGGCGGGTCCGTATGCCTGCTGCTCGCCGTGATCACGCTCGTCGAGCTCGCCCGCGGCTGAGCCCGGGTCAGAGCGTGCGGCCGCCCTTGCGCGGCAGCAACGCCAGCTGGCGCGACTGGGCGACCAGCCGGTCGTGGCTCTCCCACACCTCACAGTCC
>NZ_DAOQZV010000158.1:5724-7610 GCF_035343835.1 Nostocoides sp.
CCGCCGTTGACGCCCCGGGCGATCCGCCAGTCGTCGCTGATCTCGGTGTCGTAGACCCCGCCGCCCGCCGCGTCACGGCGATCCCCCGGCCAACTGCGTCATGTTCTGCTCCTTTGTCACAACTTCTCGCTCCGGCTGCGGGAACGTCGACCTCACCCGGCTTCGGAAGCCGCGCGGCGTTCGACCTTGCCCGGCGCAGCCGACCGCTCCACGGCCCGGGCTACCGCATCGGCCTCGGCATCCGTCGGTTCGCGCGCCGATGCCCAGTTCAAGAGCCACAGTGCCAGCAGCGCACCCGCCAGGTCGGCATTCTGCAAAATCCGGCCCACGAGGATGGGCGGCCAGTCGTGCGCGATCCAACTGATCCCCCACCACGGCAGCCGGCAGACGAACCACACCGTGATCACCAGCGCCGCCACCAGCCGCCGGCGATCCCGCAGTGGGTCGGCCCCGAGGATCGCCAAGATCGCCACGACGATCCAGTGGAAGTGGTGGATCCAGGCCACCGGCGAGAGCAGGCAGGCGAGCAGCCCCACCGCGGCCACCTCGGTGACCGTGTCGCCCCGCAGCCACGCCCGCCGCGCCAGCCGGAATCCGAACCACCCGACCAGGGCGACCAGCACCAGCCACAGGGCCACACCGGCGCCACCCGACGGCCCGACCCGCATCAACACCCCGCGGATCGACTGGTTCGACGTGCCCATATTCGGTCCGAGCCGCGCGGGGTCTTGCAGAGCCCCGCCCCAGAACGCCAGCGAGGCCGACGGGATCGCCACGAACGCGGCCAGCCAGGCAATCGCCGCCGTCGCGATCGCGGTCCCGGCCTCCCGCCAGCGCCGGTTGATCACGTAGTGCACGACGAACACCCCAGGCGTCAGCTTGATCGCCATCGCCAGCCCGACGAGCACGCCGGGCGCGACGCCGCTCAAAACTCGCGGCCGGGGCCGGCGCAGGTCCATCAGGGCGGCGAGCACTATGAAGGCGTTGACCTGTCCGAACCGGATCCCGTCGCCGACGGGGTGCAACCAGAACATCGGCGCCGCCAGCAACCCCAGGACCAGCGGCTGCGCGCTGCCGCCCCGGTGAATCAGGCGGTAGCCGGCATACCAGACGATCGCCGTCGTCGCCGCGATCTGCAGTGCCGTCCACAGCCACCCGACCAGCCCGAAGGGCAGCAACGCAAGCGGTATCGCGAGCAGCGCCGCGAACGGCGGATAGGTGAACGGAAGCAGTTGCGGCGCCTCCGTCATCGCGTCGTAGATCGGCCGCCCGATCAGGATCGACACGCCCGCCTGCCGATAGACCTCGACGTCCACTTGCCACTGATCCATGGGCCAGAAGACCAGGAATCGCAACACCGGGATCACCGCACCAAGCAGCACCAGCGCCGCGCAGCCGGCCCATTGCCAGGCTGGCGCGCGGGTGGTGCGGACGGCGGTCACCCGCACATTCTGGCCCGTACCCTTATCCGGTGAGACCAGCGACCCGGCGCGCCGCAGCGCTGCTCGGGCTCCTGCTCGCCGTCCTGTGCCTCATCCCCGCCCGTATGGCGGCGGCCCCCCTCGCGGCGAATGTCCCGTCCACTGCCACCCCCGCCCGGATGGCGGCGCCTTCCCTCGCCAGCGCGCCGGCACCGGCCGTCACGCCAGTGCTCGCGCGCACCATCCTGATCGGGACCGGCGGCTTCACCTGGTCCGATGTCAACGCCGAGCGCACGCCCGCTCTGTGGGCGCTGCTGCGTGACGGCGCCTCCGGTGTCTCCAGTATCCGCTCGGTCAACCCCAGCACCTGCCCGATCGACGGTTGGCTGGCCCTCTCGGCCGGCGAGCGCGCCGCGGCCGCAGGGGCGGACGGCAAGGCCACGCGCGCCTCGACCGCGACCTGCC
>NZ_DAOQZV010000159.1:0-7590 GCF_035343835.1 Nostocoides sp.
TCTGCAGCAGCTCGCGCAGGTAGACGCGCTCGCTGCTGTACAGATGATGGCTAAGGATGTCGACGATGCCGCGTAGATCGACGCGGAACTGCTCGCGCACGGGGGACTCAAACGGGGCTCACGGGGGCTGGGGGATTCTAGCGGCGACCGCGAGTAACTCTGCTACCGTCACGCGTCGTGGTGTGGTGGAGACGCGTCGATTCCGACGAGAGCGAGGCGACCCCGGGCGGTGGTGGGCCCGTGACCGGGCCGCCCGAACCGGATGATTGCCCGGGCGCCTACTGGCTGGGCGGGGACCAACGCGCAGGTGAGCGACCCGGTGCCAGCGCCGAACCGGCGCCCCCGGATCCTGTCCCGGAGGGGCAGCCGGCAGTCCCCCTGGAGGCTCCAGAGGTCCCATCGCCCGCTCTGGCGGTCGAACCGCGGGCCGCCGGGGACACGCCAGGATCCCCGTCGCACTCCCAGGTCGCCGACGTTTCGGCCCAAACCTCCCCCGAGAGGCACGCTCCCATGGCTGACTACCAGTCCTCCCTCAACGAGGCGATGCAGATAGACGGCGCCCTCGGGGCCGCTCTCGTCGACTCCCAGAGCGGGATGGCGCTCGCCACCGTCGGCAACCCCGACGGTCTCGACCTCGGTGTCGCCGCCGCCGGCAACTCCAATGTCGTCCAGGCCAAGCTGCGCACCATGCGCGACCTGGGCCTGAACCAGAAGCTCGAAGACATCCTGATCACGCTGGAGACCCAGTACCACATCATTCGCACCTTCTCGCGCGAGGAGGGCATCTTCCTCTACCTCGTGCTGGACAAGGCCCGCTCCAACCTGGCCATGGCACGGTTCAAGCTCGCGTCGATCGAGAAGCAGCTCGTCATCTGACCTGCCGCTTCGACCGGGGCCGGCACGCCGGGACGTCACTCGACGCCCGCGCGCCGGCCCCGGTCGTTTGCGCCGGCGGCCGGCTCCGGACGGTCAGCGCACCGCGATCGTGGGCGCCGGCGAGCTGACCGTATGCCCGATCACGGTCCCCCCGGGGATCTCCCCGGCGAGCAGGAGACCGCCGCTAGTCTGGGCGTCGGCGAGGACGAGTAGGTCGTCCTCGGTGATGTGGCTGATCGCGCTCAGGTGTGGGCGGACCCAATCGAGATTGCGCCGTGACCCCCCGGGCACATAGCCCGCGGCCAGCGATGCGCGCACATCGGGCAGGAGCGGGACGGCTTCGAGGTCGATGACGGCCCCCACCCCGCTGGCCCGGCACAGCTTGAACAGGTGCCCGAGGAGCCCGAATCCGGTGACATCGGTCGCGGCCTCGATCCCAGCCGCCAAGGCGGCCCGCGACGCGCCGGCGTTGAGGGTGGTCATCGACTCGATGGCTGCCGCGAAGACCTCGCCGGTCGCCTTGTGCCGGTTGCCGAGGATGCCGACGCCGAGCGGTTTGGTCAGGGTCAACGGCATACCGGGCAGGGCGGTGTCATTGCGCAGCAGGCGATCGGGGTCGGCGAGACCCGTGACGGCCATCCCGAAGACCGGCTCCGGGCCGGTGATGCTGTGCCCGCCGCCGACCGGGCAACCAGCCGCGCTTGCCACGTCGAGAGCGCCGCGGAAGACCTCGCGCACGAGGTCTGGCGCGTCCAACTCGGCGGGCCAGGCGAGCAGATTGATGGCCAGAATCGGTTCCCCGCCCATGGCGTAGATGTCCGAGAGCGCATTCGCTGCAGCGATCCGTCCCCAGTCGTATGCCGAGTCCACCACCGGAGTGAAGAAGTCCGCCGTCGAAAGCACGGCCCGTCCGCCGGCGATGCGCACGGCCGCGGCATCGTCGCCGGTGTCGAGGCCGACGAGGAGGTCGGGGTGCGCCTGCCCACTCAGACCAGCGACCAACTCCTCGAGCCGGCCGGCCGGGAGCTTGCAGGCGCAGCCACCCCCCGCGGCATAGTGCGTCAACCTGATCACGACCCAAACCCTACGCACCTTAGGGTGGTCGGCAGGGAGGTGTGTGGGTTCCTGGTGGTCCCCCCGGTCTTCAAAACCGGTGTGCGGCGGCAGCCGTCGCAGGCGGGTTCGATTCCCGTCCACCTCCGCCACCGACGAGGCACGCCGACGGCAACCAACCGGGACGCTGCGGCGTCACAGGCACAAGGGTGCAGATGGGAGCAGGGTCAGTGACGACAACGGATCCGCGCCGGGCGATCCCGCGCACGGACGTGCTGCTCGCCGATCCCGCGCTCGCTGCCGCGATCCCCGAACTCGGTATGCCGCGAGTCCGGGCCGCCGTCCGCGCCGCGCAGGCTCGGGCCCGGTCCGGCGAGATCGGCCCGGACGAAGTAGCCGGTTCGGCCCGATCGGAGATCGCCCACGCGCGAGAGGTGCCGATCAGCCTGCGGCGAGTGCTGAACGCGACCGGAGTGCTCGTGCATACCAATCTCGGCCGCGCTCCTCTGACCGAGGCGGCGATCGAGGCGATCCGGGTGGCGGCGGGGTACGTCGACGTCGAGTTCGATGTGGGGACCGGTGCGCGCGCCCAGCGGGGGCGGGGGGCGTTGGATGCCCTGATGTCCGCCGTGCCCGGCGCCAAGGCTGCGCTGGTCGTCAACAATGGCGCGGCAGCCCTTGCTCTGGCGGCGAGCGCCTTGGCCGCGGGGCGCGAGGTCGTGGTGAGCCGGGGCGAGCTGATCGAGATCGGCGACGGCTTCCGCCTGCCGGACCTGCTGGAATCGACCGGCGCACGGCTGCGCGAGGTGGGGACGACCAATCGGACCCATCTGGCGGACTACCGGGCCGCGGTCGGTCCGGACACCGGCTTCGTCCTGAAGGTGCATCCCAGCAACTTCCGCGTCACCGGCTTCACGCGCACAGTCGGATGCGCCGAGCTGTCACATGCCTTGTCGGAGAACGAGATTCCCCTTGTGGTCGACATCGGGAGCGGCCTCCTGCAGTCGGATCCGATGCTTCCCGAGGAGCCCGACGCGGCGTCCACGCTGGCCGACGGGGCCGACTTGGTGACGGCGAGCGGCGACAAGCTGCTCGGGGGCCCGCAGGCCGGGATCGTGCTCGGGCGGGCCGATCTGATCGAGCGGTTGCGGCGTCACCCATTGGCACGCGCACTGCGCGTGGACAAGCTGACCCTGGCCGCCCTGGAGTCCACCCTGACGGGGCCGCCGACTGGCGTCGAGCGCGCACTTCACACGTCTGCCGATGAACTGCATTCGCGCACAATCGGATTCGCTCGGGCCCTCGGCGACATCGACGCTGAGGTCGTCGCTGCCACGGGCGCCGTCGGCGGTGGTGGCGCGCCCGGCGTCCCGCTCCCCGGGTGGGCGGTGGCGATCCCCGAGACGTATGCCGTGCCCCTGCGCACGGGCCGGCCGTGCGTGGTCGCGCGCACGCACGCCGGCCGGTGTCTCATCGACTTGCGTTGCATCGATCCCGTCGACGAGCCGGCATTGGCCGCCCGCGTGCGGGAGATCGCCGAAGGGGGAAGTTGATGTTCGTCGTCGCCACCGCGGGGCATGTCGACCATGGCAAGTCGACGCTGGTTCGCGCGCTGACCGGCATGGAGCCGGATCGGTGGGCGGAGGAGCGACGGCGCGGCCTGACCATCGACCTGGGTTTCGTGTGGACGACCTTGTCCGGCTCGGGTGATGTTGCCTTCGTCGACGTCCCGGGCCATCGACGCTTCATCGGCAATATGCTCGCCGGGCTCGGCCCGGTGCCCGTGGTGCTCTTCGTCGTCGCCGCGGACTCCGGCTGGTGCGAGCAGTCGGCCGAACACCTGCAGGCGATCGACGCGCTCGGGATCCAGCATGGCGTGCTGGCGGTCACCCGCAGCGATCTGGCCGACCCCGCGCCCGTCCTCGCCGACGCGACCTCGCGGATCGCCAAGACGTCCCTGGGCGAGGTCGCGTCAGTCGCAGTCTCGGGGCTGACCGGCGATGGCCTGGAGGATCTGCGCGCCGCGCTCGATGCCGCGTGTTCGCTTGTGCCGGAACCCGATCCGAGCGCTCGGCTGCGCCTGTGGATCGACCGGGCGTTCACGATCCGCGGCAGCGGGACGGTCGTCACCGGGACGCTGGGTGACGGGACGCTTCGGGTGGGTGACCGGGTCGAGGTGGCGGAGCAGGCATACGTCGTGCGCGGGCTGCATACGCTGGGCACGGCGGTCGAGATGGTGACCGGGCCGGCGCGCGTGGCCGTCAACGTCCGCGGGCTCTCGCCCGATGACGTCGTCCGTGGCGACGCCCTGCTGACGCCCGGCGCGTGGGCTCAGACGTCCGCGATCGACGTCCGCGTCGATAGGCCGGCGACCGACCTTCCCACGCATCTGACCCTGCACGTGGGCTCGGCCGCCGTGCCCGCCCGGGTCCGTTCGCTGGACGGCGCGTATGCGCGGGTGAGCTGGGAAGGGACCTTGCCGTTGGAGCGGGGCGATCGGGCGATCCTGCGCGACCCCGGCGACGACGGCGTCCTGGTTGGTGCAGAAGTGCTGGACAGCGCACCGCCTTCCCTTCGACGACGTGGCGCCGCTTCGGCTCGGGCCGCGGAACTGGCTGCGCTGGAAGGAAATCAACTAGACCCCCTTGCCATCGAGGTGGCCCGGCGCGGGATTCTCGGGTTGCGCGATGCCGCTCTGCTGGGATTTGAGGCGCCGACGCTTGCAGACCTCCTCGGTCACGGGCGCGACGGGCTCGAGGCGGCTGTCGGTGTGGCGACGGCTCCCGTTGTGATGGCGGGCGATGCCCTGGCCGGCATGGTCCGGCTCGGTGAATATCTCGTCTCGATCGACCATCTCCGCGGCTGGGAGAAGCGCCTGCTGGAGGTGGCGTCGACGCGCGCGCGCACCCACTTGCTCGATCCGGCGTTGTCGCTGGAGTCGGCCCGTCGCGCGGTGGGGATCCCGGACCTCGGGATGGTCAAGGCCGTCGCCGGCCTGGCGGGCCTGCAGGTGGCCGGCGGCCGGGTTCGACTGCCCGGTGCCCGTCCCGCCTTAGGCCAGGCGCAAACGGCGTTGGACGAAATCCTCGATCGGCTCGCCGAAAGTCCTTGTGCCGCACCGGAACAGCCCGAACTCGATGCTGCCGGGCTGGATTCGGCGCACCTCGCGGCAGCCGAGGCGGACGGTCAGATCGTCCGGCTGCCCGGCGACATCGTCCTCGCTCCGGATGGCCCGGCGCGAGCCATGCGGGTGCTCGCCGGACTCCCGCAACCCTTCACCACCAGCCAAGCCCGCGCCGCCCTCGGCACCACCCGCCGCGTGGTCATCCCCCTGCTCGAGCACCTGGACGCGCGCGGCTGGACCCGCCGCATCGACACCACCCATCGCGAGGTCGTCACCCCCGCCCGCTCCACGTGACCCGCCGCGTGGGACTCAACAGCCCGGGACAGGCACCGTTCCAGGCAGACCCGACTGGGCAAGCCACCACGTCACCACACCCAGGGCTGTTGTCCCGGATGCGAAGCTGCCACTACTGGGCTCGACGGCCATCGCCACCGCGAGGGTGACCCCGTTCAGCTTGATCAGCCCGAATTGCCGGACGAGGTAGCGACCCGCGGGATTCGGACCCCACCCGCCCTTGAAGGCCGCACCGTCGAAGCGGCCAAGGCCCCAATGCTGTTCTGGCACGACCTTTCCCATCGTTGCGAGGATGGCTCGGTCAGTCCGGTCGGGGCTACAGGAGAGCGCGGCCGCGACTCGGACTTGAGCCTCGAGCGACCACATCGTCTGACCGAATGGTGTGAAGGGCGGGCGCACACGGCTGGCCTGAACACGGGTCTCGTCATCACCGAGCCGGCGCAGCTGGTCATCCACCAGCGCGGCCGCAGTCTCTCCGCCGCCGAGGTTGGCCCATAGCGCCTCGGCCGCTGCGTTGTCGGAGCGCGTCAACGCGGCCTGGATGAGCTGTTGCGTTTCGCCGGTCGGGTGGCGGCCGGCGGCAATGGCGACGGGTACTTTCGAGGTCGACCAGGCCGGGCCGGTGCGCCACGTCCCGAGCGTCCGAATCAGCCCACCACGGCCCACGACCGCATATGCCACCCCGACCACGCCCAGGCCCCGAGTCGCTTCCTCGAAGCTCGCCGCCACCTCGGCCGGCGCCCCCCGGACCTCCCACGATCCGGTCGCAGAGGGGGCGGACGTCGTTGACTCGGCTGGGGAAATCGTCGTGACCGATCCGGACGGAGCCTGCGACCGAGCCGGCGTCAGCCGGGGCACACCGGTTGATGAAATGGGTGTGCTGGCCGAGTTCGGGCCGGCGGTCGGTGACGACATTGCCACCGGATGGAGCCGGTCGTAGCCGATCACAATGGCCGGTCCGGCCGCCAGGGCCACGATGGCGAAGACCATCACTCGCGCTACGGGCAGAGCCCGGAAGCGCGGGCGCCGCGACCGAGTGCGGTTCACGCTCAGCCGGCATCCTGGTAGGACGCGATGTAGACCACCGCGTTGTTCCCGCCGCGGCACATCACCGGGTTGGTGTCGGTGCACGTCATGACGTAGTCCTTCTTCGTTATGGGGCTGTGTGCGCGGATCTTCAGGGTGCCGACGACGTCGTCCGAATAGCGCTTAGAACCGAGAGCGCGGACATATGCCGTCCGTACGGCTTCCGCAAACGGACAACTGGTGACGTCATTCCCCCTGTATGCCGTCGAGAGGCGACTGTCGTCGAAGGCCCGACAGGCCGTCGCGGATTCCAGCATGGTGATTACCCGCCGTTCGGCAGTCGCGCCCGAGTTCGAGTGGGTCGAAGCGGCCGACGTCGACTCGACGGCGCCTGCGCTCGAGGGCGACGTCGGCTGTACGGCCGTGGCGCTGGAAGCGGGTGCATTCGAGTGCGTGGCCGAGAGCGGATCGGCGGATCCGCGAAGCAGCAGGTAGCCCCCCGCACCCATCCCCCCGAGTACCAGGGCTGCCAGTCCAGCAATCAGCCCACGCCCGGGGTTCGACGTGCGGGACGGCGGAGTCGGGCTTGTCTCGATTCCGTGCGTCCAATGAGGTTCCTCAGCAGAAGGGCCCGGTGTCCGGTGTGCACGACCCGCTGGCGATTCTCTCGGGTGCCCGGGGGCCGGGGCCAATGCGAGCGCTCTCGGCGAACCGCAACCGCCGCAGAAGTCGGAATCAGGTGACAGCGCATCTCCGCAAATAACGCAGGTAGCCATCGTCAGTCTCCCGGCGGGATGAATCGCCGCGGTATGCAGACGTTTTCGCGATCCCTACCACTGAGTTCGGGGTAGATCTGCGCGCAGAAATACTGTCCCGACTCGACGTTGCTGATGCCGCCTGGGTCCGTGAGCGTCACCCAGATCGTCCGGTTCTCGGGGCGCTGTCGGCTCCCGAAATCGCTGGCGAGAAGCATCATGGTCGGATAGCCGTACCCCGCCATCCGCTGTTCCAGGTCGTGGTACTCGGCCACGATGTCCGGGTAATAGAAGACATGGCTGCCGTTGGCGGCGACGAGGCTCTTGTCCGACACCCCGTTGAACTTGCTGGCCAACTGGATCACCCAGCGGCCGTCCAGTCGCAGGCCCGCCAGACCGTCCCGGCGCAGCGACTTCAGCTCGGCGAGCGCGATCGCGCCGGGTGACCTGGTCTCGCTGGTT
>NZ_DAOQZV010000160.1:0-7493 GCF_035343835.1 Nostocoides sp.
GAGGACCTACTCGACGCAGCGGCACGTCGGGTCAAGCGGACAAACGGCCCATGATTGAGCCGACAATGGCCTCGTCGCCGGCATACGGCTTCGAGGAACGGGGCCAGGGGCAGACGACATCGGTGAAGCCGAGGTCGGCGGCCCGGCCGACGGCGTGCTCGAAGGCGTCGACGCCCGCGAAGGCATAGTCGGGGCAGGAGTCCAGGGACAGATAGCGCGCCAGCGCTCGTGTGCGACCCTGCCGCTCGATCTCCTCTTCGGCGCGCGCAACGACCTCGGCGACCAGGCGCCACCACGCCGGGCCGTCGTCCGCTCGTCCGGCGTAAGTCAGCCAGCCGTCGCCACGTTCGACGGCCAGGCGGATGGCCCGCGGGCCGTTGGCCGCCACGATGAGCGGCACCCCTGGCGTCCCGCCGACATTGACCGGGCCCGGCAGGCTGCCGGCACCCGCACTGGCATACCAGTCGCCGTCGACGGTGACCGGGTTCTCGCGCAGCAGCCGATCGAGGAAATCGACGAACTCACCGAACCGGCGCGTCCGCTCCCCCAGCCGTATGCCGGCGTGCGTCAGTTCGGCGTCCAGGTTGCCCCCGGCGCCGACTCCGAGCAGGAAACGTCCCGCCGAGATGTCGTGCAGCGCAAGGATTTCGCGGATGAACTGCGCCGGGTGATGATTGTTGGGCGAGGACACCAGAGTGCCCAGCCCGATGCGCGTTGTGTTCAGGGCCGCTGCCACCAGCGTCGGAATGGCCGCGAACCACGGCGAGCCGCGCATCGGCTCCCAGCTCATGTGGTCGTAGGTCCAGGCGTGGTCGAAGCCGAGATCCTCGGCCAACCGCCAGTCCCGCTCGGCCTGCGCCCACGGCCGGTCGGGCAGGATCGTCACACCGACCCGGATGTGGTCAGGCATCGGCCCCCGCGCGGTCGGCGCGCGCCAGGACCGAGGGTGCCCAGATGCGCGAGCCCACGTCATACGAGAAGGCGGGGACCAGCAGCGACCGGACGATCAAGGTGTCGATCAGCACGCCCAGAGCAACGATGAAACCGATTTGGGCGAGGAAAATCAGCGGCAGCACCGCGAGCGAGGAGAAGGTGGCCGCGAGCACGATGCCCGCCGACGTGATCACCCCGCCGGTGACTGCGAGCGCCACGAGGATCCCTGGCCTGGTGCCGCGGCGTTGCGACTCCTCTCGCACCCTGGTCATCAAGAAGATCGAATAGTCGATGCCGAGGGCCACGAGGAAGACGAAGCCGTAGAGCGGCGTCGCCGGGTCCGAGCCGGGGAAGTCGAAGAGGTGGTTGAAGGCCAGCGCTGATGCTCCGATGGTGGCGCCGAAGGAGACCAGGTTGGCGACGACCAAGATCACGGGGGCGACCAGGGATCGCAGCAACAGGGCCAGCACCACGAAGATCACCAGCAAGGTGGCCGGGATGATCACCTTGAGGTCGCGGTTGGTGGCATCGAGGACATCGAGGTTGATGGCCGTCGTGCCGCCGACGAGAGCATCCGGCGAGACGGCATCGAGGTCGGCCCTCAGCCGCTTGACGATCTCGGTAGCCTCGGGCGAGTCGGCGGGCACGGTCAGCACGGCGGTGATGGGCACCAGGCCGTCGATAGCGGCCGGCGGCGGGGCTCCGCCCCCGAGCCCGATGACGGGATCGGAGACACCCTTCTCGCTGCCGAGCCGGTCGACAACCCCTTGGGCGACGGCCTGGGGGGCGATGATCTGCACCGGTTGACCGGCGCCGGCCGGGAAGTGGCGGGCCAAGACTTCACTGCCGGTCACCGAGTCGGTCTTGTTGAGGAACAACTCGGAGGTGGAGACCCCCTCGGCCTTGAAGGTCGGCAGGAATGCGGCCAGCGCGAGCAACCCGGCGAGGGTCAACACCCACGTCCGCCGCGGGTGGGCTCCCACGAGTTTGGCCACCCGCCCCCAGATGCCCCGGGTCTCCAAGGCGTCCTCGAGATGGCGGTGGTCGACCTTGGGCACCATCGGCCAGAACGCGCGCCGCCCGATCACCAGGAGTACCGCCGGCAGGAAGGTCAGCGAGGCGATCATGGCCCCGGCGATCCCGAGCGCACCCACCGGTCCCAGACCCGCGGTGCTACCCAGCTTCGAGAGCATCAGGCACAGCAGGCCGAGGATGACTGTGGCCCCGCTGGCCAGAATCGGCTCGACCGAGCCGCGCCAAGCGGACTTCATCGCAACCCAGGTGTCGCTCGTGTCATGCAGGGCCTCGCGGAAGCGGCTGACCAACAACAGGGCGTAGTCCGTCGCCGCGCCCACGACCAGGATGAACATGATCCCCTGCGACTGCCCCGACAACGCGATATGTCCTGCCTTCGCCAGCGGGTACACGGCGAGCGCGGCCAACGCCAGCCCGAAGATGGCGCTCAGCAACACCGCAATGGGCAGGATCGGGCTGCGATAGACGATCAGCAGGATCACCAGGACCACGACCAGCGCAACCCCGAGCAGAACGCCGTCGATCCCTTCGAAGATGGTGATGAAGTCGGCGAGCAAACCGCCCGGACCGGTGACATAACCCGACGTGGTCGTCCCGGTCGTGTCCTTCGCCAGCTCGGCACGCAGGGCTTTGGCGGCCTCGAAGAGCGGTGAGGTGGAGTTGATCGTCTCCGAGGCCTTGTCGGCGTCGAGGTTGACGATGGTCAAGGTCGCCTTGGTGTCCGCGCTCGGGACCGGTCCGACGACCGGCCCAGAGAGGAACTCGCCCAGGGTGCGCCCCGCCCCGAGTTTCGGCAACGGCAGCTCAGGCACCGCCTTGGCAAAGCCGGACATGGCGCCCATGTCGGTCTCGGTCAAGGCACCGGAACTCTCGGTGACGATCAGAAAGGGCAGCGACGTCGAGTCGGAGAACTTCGCGACCAGATTGGTGACCTCAGTGGATTCGGCACTGGCCGGCAGGAAGGAGGCGTTGTCGTTCTTCTGCACCTCCGCGAGCTTCCCGACGAGGGGTCCGCCGACGCCGGCGAGCAACAACCACGCCAGCGCGACCAATGCGGCGAGCAGCCGAGGACGCCGCGACCCCCCCTTCCGCCCGGCGGTCCCCGTCGTGATCTTTGGGGTCGGATTCGTGCTCATTGCCCTGCTCCCATCACGAAGTCCATCACCCTCGGCAGCTGGGCGTCCCACAGCGACCACTCGTGATCGCCAATCCGGAAGTCGGTCGTGACGTCAAGGTCCACGGCTCTCGCGCGCTCGGCAAAGGTGACATTGCCGTCATATAGGCGATCCTCGGTGCCGCAGCCGATCAGCAGCGGCGGTGCCTGGCCGCGCTCGACCAGCGCCATCAGGTCCTCGGTCGCGTCGAGGTCGCCGCCGAAGATGCGCCCGGACACCTCTTCCCGTCGCTCGGGTCGCTCCATCAGCCAGCGCAGGTCGAGCGCCCCGGACAGCGATGCGGCCGCGGCGAAGCGGTCGGGGAAGTTCAGCGCGAGCTTGAGCGCGCCATACCCGCCCATCGACAGCCCAGCAACATAGGTGCGCGCGGGGTCGGCAGTGACCTTGACGAAGTTGCCGACGATCCGCGGCAACTCGTCGGAGACGAAATCCCAATAGGCGTGGCCGTGCCGTTCGTTTGCATAGAAACTGCGGTGCACGGCAGGCATGACGACAGCCAGCCCACGCTCCGCGGCATACCGCTCGACGCTCGTGTAGCGCACCCAGGCCGTGTGGTCGTCGGACATCCCGTGCAGGAGGTAGAGCACCGGGAAATCGGTAACGACCCCAGCGGCCTCGACCCCAACCTGTTCTGCCGTCACCTGCGGGAGCACGATCATCATGGACGTGCCCACTTCCAAGGTCTCGGCGAAGAAGTCCACCGTCAACAGCGCCACCCGCAGCCCCTTTCTCGACTGCGCCCACCCTACGGGCAGCCACCGACAGCGGCCGATATGGAGCGGGCGGTGCGCACCGGGCGGGAACGGCATACCGTCGGTGCATGCGTTTCGAACACCTCGGCTTTGCGCCCGACTTCGTCGATTACGAGCAGGCGTGGGAACACCAGCGCGCGGTTCACGCGCAGGTCGTCGCGGCCACGCTCCCTGACACCGTTCTGCTGCTCGAGCATGCGGCCGTCTATACGGCGGGCAAACGCACCGAGCCCCACGAGCGGCCGTTCGACGGAACGCGGGTCATCGACGTCGACCGGGGCGGCAAGATCACCTGGCACGGGCCGGGGCAGTTGGTCGGCTACCCGATCGTCACGCTCCCGGACCCGATCGACGTGGTCGCCCACGTGCGCCGGCTCGAAGAGGTCATGATCCGCACGTGCGCCGACTTCGGCGTCGCGGTCGAGCGCGTCGCGGGCCGAAGCGGCGTCTGGGTGCGCGCCGACGACCGCGGCCCGGACCGCAAACTCGGGGCCATCGGGGTGCGCGTGAGCCAGCGAGTGACGATGCATGGTTTTGCGCTGAACGCCGATGCCGACCTGGCGTGGGCGGACAATATCGTCGCCTGCGGGATCGCCGATGCCGGCGTCTCCTCGCTCACCATCGAAGCCGGTCGCCCGATCACGGTCGCCGACATCCTGCCGTATGCCGAGGCCCACCTTACCGAGATCCTCGCCCGCGCACCGCTCTCGGCGGCCTTCGCACCCGCGTCGTCCGCCGTGACGGATGGATCTGAGGACGGCCCGTCCCCCGCCACCCCGCTCGTCCCCAGGCCCGTCTCAGTCGCCTGAGCCGAGGTGTACCGGAAGCCACGCACGGGCGGGGGCGCCGGCATACGGACGTAGGCTGGGGCCCGTGACGATCGCCCCCGAAGGACGCAAGCTGCTGCGGGTCGAGGCACGCAATGCCGAGACGCCCATCGAGCGCAAGCCTGCGTGGATCCGCACCACCGTCAAGATGGGGCCGCGATTCACCGAGATCGACAAGATGGTCAAGGGCGAAGGCCTGCACACCGTCTGCCAGGAAGCTGGCTGTCCCAACATCTTTGAGTGCTGGGAGGATCGCGAGGCGACCTTCCTCATCGGTGGCGACACCTGCACGCGGCGCTGCGACTTCTGCGATATCGCCACCGGTCGCCCGCAGCCGCTCGACCCCGATGAGCCGCGACGGGTCGCGGAGTCCGTGAAGTCGATGGGGCTGCGCTATTCGACCGTCACGGGCGTGGCGCGCGACGACCAGCCCGACGGCGCCGCCAGCCTGTATGCCGCAACGATCCGCGCCATCCACGAGCTCAACCCCAACACCGGGGTCGAGATCCTGCCGCCGGACTTCGGTGCCCGCCCGGAGTTGGTCGGGCAGGTCTTCGACGCCCGGCCTGAGGTCTTCGCCCACAACCTGGAGACGGTGCCCCGGATCTTCAAGCGCATCCGTCCCGCCTTCACCTATGACAAGTCGCTGCGGGTGTTGTCGATGGCGCGCACGGACGGGCTGGTCACCAAGTCCAATCTCATCCTCGGGATGGGCGAGCGAGAGGACGAGATCGCCCAGGCGATCGCCGATCTGTATGACGCGGGGTGCGACATCCTGACCGTCACCCAGTATTTGCGGCCGTCACCGAACCACCACCCGATCGACCGGTGGGTCAAGCCGGAGGAGTTCGTGCACTGGAGCTCGGTGGCCGAGGACATGGGCTTCAAGGGGGTCATGGCCGGGCCGCTGGTGCGTAGTTCCTACCGGGCGGGGCGGCTGTGGGCGAGCGCGATGACCAAGTGGGGACGCGTCATACCGGCTCATCTGACGCACCTGGCCGCAGGGCTGGACGCGCCGGCACGCCAGGAGGCGTCGGCGCTGCTCGCGCGTGGGCTGAGCGGCACCGCCACGACGTAAACTGCGTCGCATGGCCACCAAGGACGCCGCCGACGCGCCGAAGAAGAAGCGCAACAACCCGTTCAAGCAGATCGCGACGGTCTTCAAGGCGGTCAAGGCCATCGACCCGACCATCACCTGGTGGGTGATGGGGGTCTTCCTCGGCGTCCTGGGGGTCTTCCTCCTGATCGGGCTGCTGCTCAACCACTGGATCTACTTCACGATCATCGGCTTGCCGCTGGCCGCGCTCGCCGCGATGATCGTGCTCTCGCGACGGGGTGAGCGGGCGGCCTTCGGGCAGATGGAGGGCAAGGTCGGTCAGAGCGCCGGCGCCCTGTCGACGCTGCGCAAGGGCTGGTATTACGACCAGGAGCCGGTGGCGGCGGACGTCGCTCGCCCGCAGGAAATCGCCAACGCCGCGGTCGTCTTCCGTGCCCTTGGCCGCCCGGGCGTTGTGCTCCTCGGCGAGGGCCCGTTGCCGCGCGCCAAGAAGCTGATCGAGAAGGAAGTCAAGAAGGTCAACCGGGTCGCCCCCGGTGTGCCCGTGCACACCTTGTATGTCGGCGACGGCGAGGGCCAGATCGGCGCGCGCAAGATCACCCGGACCTTGGCCAAGCTCAAGCCCGTGCTGACCAATGACGAGATGGCCACGGTCAACCGCCGCCTGAAGTCGATCCCGAGCATCCGCCAGGGCATCCCCGCCGGCATCGACCCCACCAAGGTCCGCATGGACCGTCGCTCCCTGCGCGGCCGCTAAGGGCGCCAGAGCGCCGCCCGTCGCCAGCGGCCGGTGACGCACGCCCGCGGGCGAGCATCCGGCATACGGGCGGGCTGTCTCGGACGGCGAGACGGGCGGGATCACGTAACACGCGCGAAACAGACGGGTGACTACCGATTAATCCGGCACTCGTATGTTGGGCCCAACGCATGGGCGAGCGTACGCGCCCACTCACCCCGCACAGGAGGTTTTCTTGTTCAGCACCGCTGACGACGTGCTCTCCTACATCAAGGAGAACGACGTCAAGTTCGTCGACATTCGCTTCTGCGACCTGCCCGGCATCATGCAGCACTTCAACGTGCCCGCCGAGAGCCTCGACGAAGACTTCTTCACCGTGGGACAGGCCTTCGACGGCTCCTCGATCCGTGGCTTCCAGGCCATCCACGAGTCCGACATGAAGCTGCTCCCCGACGTCGCGACCGCCTTCATCGACCCCTTCCGTGTCGAGAAGACGCTGGTCATGAACTTCTCGATCGTGGACCCCTTCACCGACGAGCCTTACAGCCGCGATCCGCGCAATATTGCCGCGAAGGCCGAGGCCTACCTGAAGTTCACCGGCATCGCCGACACCGCCTACTTCGGCGCCGAGGCCGAGTTCTTCCTCTTCGACGACGTGCGTTTCAAGACGTCGGCGAACGAGTCCTTCTACTACCTCGACTCCAAGGCCGCCGTGTGGAACACCGGAAAGGTCGAGGAGGGCGGCAACCTCGGCTACAAGCCGCGGATGAAGGGCGGCTACTTCCCCGTCTCCCCCGTTGACCACTTCGCCGATATCCGTGACGAGATCTGCCTCAAGCTCAAGGACGTCGGCCTGACGGTCGAGCGCTCGCACCACGAGGTCGCCTCGGGTGGGCAGCAGGAGATCAACTACCGCTTCAACACGCTGCTGCACTCCGGCGACGACATGATGAAGTTCAAGTACGTCGTCAAGAACAC
>NZ_DAOQZV010000161.1:0-7481 GCF_035343835.1 Nostocoides sp.
CGAGCACAACCCGGGTGGCGTCATTGAGCCAGAGGCGGGTGCGGTGCAGGTCGGTCACCGGCTCCTCGGCGTTGAGCGGGCGGACCCGGCAGGTGTCGTACCACTTGTGGAAGTGCGCGGCGAGGTCTTCGAGGTAGCGCGCGACCCGGTGCGGCTCGCGCATCGCGGCGGCCTGGCTGATCACGCGCGGGAAGTCGCCGAGAATCGCCAGGAGCGCGGCCTCGGTTGGGTCAGTCAGGAGCGCCGGGTCGAAACCTTCGCTGCGGTCGACACCGTCCTCGGCAGCCAGGCGGGCGACATTCGCCGTCCGTGCGTGGGCGTATTGGACGTAGTAGACGGGGTTGTCATTGCTGCGCTTGATCAGCAGGTCAAGGTCGATGTCGATGTTCGAGTCGCTGGAGCTGCGAGTCAAGGCATAGCGTGCGGCGTCGCGGCCAACGGCGTCGACGAGGTCATCGAGCACGACGACGGTGCCCATCCGCTTGCTCATGCGAACCGGCTGGCCATCCTTGACGAGGTTGACCATTTGACCGATGAGGATCTGCAGGTTGCGGCCTGGCTCGTCACCGAAGAGCGCGCACATCGCCATCATCCGTGCGACATAGCCATGGTGGTCAGCGCCCAGCATGATGATGCACTCATCGAAGCCGCGCTCGCGCTTGTCGAGGTAGTAGGCCAGGTCGCCAGAGATATAGGCGGGCTGGCCGTCGGATTTGATGACGACCCGGTCCTTGTCGTCCCCGTGCTCGCTGGTGCGCAGCCAGAGCGCACCGTCCTTGTCATACACGGCACCGAGTTCGCGCAGGCGCGCGATCGCCCGTTCCACGGCACCGCTGGCATGCAGGTCGTTCTCGTGGAAATAGACGTCGAAATCGACACCGAAGTCATGCAGCGTCGACTTGATATCCGCGAAGGCCATCTCGACCCCAATCGCCCGGAAACGCTCCTGCGCCTGCTCGCGGGATAGCTCGGTGATGCCCGGCTCGCTCGCGACGATATCCGCCGCGCTCTCGGCGATGTAGCCACCGCCGTAGCCGTCCTCGGGTGCCGGCTCGCCAAGGGCGGCGGCGAGGAGGCTGCGGGCGAACCGGTCGATCTGGGCGCCGTGGTCGTTGAAGTAATACTCCCGGGTGACGTCGGCCCCGGTCGCTTCGATGACCCGGGCGAGCGCGTCGCCCACGGCCGCCCACCGCGTGCCGCCGAGATGGATCGGCCCGGTCGGATTGGCTGAGACGAACTCCAAGTTGACCTTGACGCCCCGCCCCTGGGTGCCCTGCCCGTATGCCGCCCCCTCCTCCACGATGGTGCGCGCGAGTTCGCCGGCGCTCGCCGCGTCCACGGTGATATTGAGGAATCCGGGGCCGGCAACGTCGACGGCGGCGACGCCGGTGACGGGGGAGAGAGCGGCGGCGAGCTTGGCCGCGAGGTCGCGCGGCGGCATACCGGCAGGTTTGGCGAGCTGCATGGCGATATTGGTCGACCAGTCGCCGTGTCCCTGCTGGCGCGGACGCTCGACGCGAAGGGTCTCGGGCACCTCGACGTTCAGCTCGCCGGCGGCGACGAGTTCGGCCAAGGCAGCGCGGATCGCGGCGGCCAGCTGTTCGGGGGTCACCGGGCGATTCTACGGAGGGCTCGGGGTGCCCACGAACCGCATTCTGGGCGGCGAGACTCGCCCGGTGGCCGCCTGGGAGGGTTATCGATGAGTGAAAATGCGGTCAGGACCGCGTTATCACTCATCGTTGAGGTGCCAGGCTCGGTGGATGCTGGCGATTCACGTGCGCCTGGCTGGGCCTGCTACCCTCAACCCTCGTTGTCGCCCCCGTAGCTCAGGGGATAGAGCACCGCCCTCCGGAGGCGGGAGCGCAGGTTCGAATCCTGCCGGGGGCACCGATAGGCCGGCATCCACGAGGAACGAGTGGAGCCGGCCTTCGGTGACTCCGGCAGAAGTAACAGGCGCCTGGAATGAAATGAGAGCGCCGACGGGAGCACGCGTGGGAGTCGAGTGAAGCACAAGTTACCCGAGCGTTACCCTGTCGATGGGGCTGAATCGGCCTCTCGACAGGGCTGAATCGGCCACTCCCACGCAGAGCGGGGGACCCAGACGGGGGATCAGGGCGAGCACATCATCGATTGCCGCGCGCAGCAGCGCCACCAGCCGCTCCGGCCCGTCCGGGATGGCAGCCTGGTGCAGGCCGATGGTGGCGGTGTGCACCATCAAGGGCGCGACCTTGCGCACCAGATGGCCCTGGTCGATCGAACACGCGCCGACCGCCTGGCGCCGCTTCACGGCCCAGTCGCGTTGCGCCGGAACCAGATCCAGCGCCGCGGCGATCTCGGCGCGAAGCCGGGCACCGCCCGGCGGCTCGGCCGTCACCACATACTGGTCGCACGACAGTGCCCCGGCGCTGAGCACGTGCTGAGCCTCCAGCGGTGCCACGGGGAGCGCCGCGACGGCCGCCCGCACGGCGACGGCCACTGCCAGGATCGGATCGCTCCCGTTCAAACCCACAACCTCAGGAATCAAGCCCACCAACTCGGCCCGTCGCTCGTCACCGACGAAGTCGTTGACGTCACGCGCCAGCGCCGCGAGCACCGGGTGGGTGCAGTCCGGATGATCGCTCCACCGCTCCCCCGCCAGATACGACGCGAACTCCATGAAGCACCCACCCGACCGAGGCGTGCGATGCCGCCCGGGCGAGAGCACGGGAACACCGATCGGGACATGCATTCGGAAAGCCACGGCCATCACCACCTGAAGCCATTGTCGCGCGCCGCGGCGGGTTTGCGCCAGGGAAAGCCCGGGTCAGTGCCGCTGTGACGCGTCGATGACCTCGCCCACCAAGATCTCCAGCACGTCCTCGAGGAAGATCACGCTCGTCGTGCGGCCCGCTTGATCAACCACGCGGGCCAGGTGCGAGCCCGAGCGCTGCATCGTCGCTAGGGCGTCCTCGACCTCGTCGGCCTCACCGACGGTTGCCAGGCGCCGGACGCGCTTGGCCGGGATGGGCACATCGTGCTCGGCCAAGTCGGCATACAGGATGTCCTTGAGGTGCACATAGCCGGTCAGCTCACCGGCGGCGTTGACCGTGGGGAAGCGGGAGAAGCCGTGCTTGGCGACCAGCCGCTCGATCTGCGCGGGCGTGGCGGACTCCGCCACGGTGACCAGGCGCGCGACCGGTACGCCCACGTCACGCGCGTCCTTGTCGGAGAATTCCAGGGCGGCCCCCAGCAGGTCGAACTGGTCCTCCTCCACCAGTCCCTCCCGGTGCGATTCGGCCACGATGTGGTGGACCTCCTCGGCCGTATAGGCGCTGGCCACTTCGTCTTTGGGTTCGATGCCCATCCGGCGCACGATCGCCTTGGACACCGTCTCCATGACGAAGATGAACGGCCGCAGCACGCGCGTGAGCCAATAGAGCGGCGGCACCAGGATCAGCGCAAAGCGTTCGGGCGAGGCGATCGAGAGGTTCTTCGGGATCATCTCCCCCACCACGACGTGCAGATAGACGACGATCAGCAGCGCGAGCGCCAGAGCCAGCCCACTGATCCCGGCCTCCGGCACGCCGAGGGAGTGCAAGGGCCCTTCGAGGGCGTGGTGCAGCGCGGCTTCCGAGATCGCACCCAGCAGGACCGAGCACAAGGTGATCCCGAGTTGCGCACACGCGAGCACGCTGCCCATGTGCTCGGACGCCTCGATGCAGGTCCGCGCGCGTCGGCTCCCCGCGTCGGCGAGGGGCTCCAACTGGCTGCGCCGCGCGGCCATGGCGGCGAACTCCGAGCCCACGAAGAAGGCGTTGAGCAGGAGCAGCACGATGGTGACCCAGGCGGCCGGGCTCATGTCCTCGCCCCTTCGTCCGCACCGTCGGCGGCACCCGCACTGTCGGCGGCATCCGCACCGTGGGCGGCATCCGCACCGTCGGCGGCAGCCACATCGTCAACGGCCCCCTCGGGTGGCAGCGGGATCATGCGTAGCCGGTCCACCCGCCGGCCGTCCATATCCACGATGACGATCCGCCAGCCGGGCAGTTCGGTCTCGTCCCCGACGGCCGGCACCCGACCGAGGGCGGCCATCACATAACCGCCCACCGTCTCGTAGGCCGGCCCGTCCGGCATGGGCGCGCCGACGCGCGTGCGCACTTCGTCCGGACGCCACATACCGGGCACGATCCAGGAGCCGTCCACCGTGCGGCGACCGGTCGTCTCCGACCGGTCGTGCTCATCGCCGACGTCGCCGACGATCTCTTCGATGACGTCCTCGAGGGTGACCACGCCAGAGGTGCCGCCGTATTCGTCGACGACGATCGCGAACTGCAATCCGGCCTCGCGCAGGGTGTCCAGCAGCGGATCGAGCCGCAGGGTCTCGGGCACGACGACCGGGTCGACCATCAGCGCGGACACCGGAACCCCGGGGCGCCGGTCATACGGGACCGAGATCGCGGCCTTGACGTGGACGACGCCGTCGACGTCGTCCCAGTCGTCGGCGATCACCGGGAAGCGGGAGTGCCCGGTAGCCCGCGCGAGGGCGACGACATCGGCCGCCGACGCCGTACGTTCGATCGCGGACGCGCGCGAGCGGGGCGTCATGACATCGGCGGCCGTCTGCTCCCCGAAGCGCAAGGACGCGGTCACCAAACGTCCGGTGCTCTCATCCAGGGTCCCGGCAGCGACCGAGGACCGCACCATGGAGGCCAACTCCTGCGGTGTCCGAGCCGCGGACAGCTCCTCCTGCGGCTCGATGCCGACCGCCCGCAAGAAGGCATTGGCCGATCCATTCAAGACAGCGATCAGCGGTTTGGCGATCAGCGCGAAGATGCGCACCGGTCGAGCCGCCTTCTTCGCGACCCGCAGCGGCGCGCTGATGCCGAGGAACTGCGGAACCAGTTCACCAACGATCATCGAGAAGAGCGTGGCAAGCACGAGCGCGAGCACGCTGCCGACGCGTCCGGCCATACCGACACTGACGCCCGCAGCCTCGAGCCCGCTGGTCAGCAGTGCACCCACCGACGGCTGGGTGATGAAACCAAGGATGAGGGTGGTCAAGGTGATGCCGACCTGCGCGGCCGACAACTGCGTCGACAACTGCTTCAGTGAGGCCAGCACCGACTCGGCTGCGCGATCGCCCTGGTCGACGGCCTTCTGGACGGTCGGACGGTCCAGGGCCACGAGCGAGAACTCAATGGCGACGAAGAGGGCCGTCCCCAAGGTGAGGGCAATTGCGGCAATCACCAGCAGCCACTCGCTCATAGTGCGGCCATGGTACCCAAGGATGCCTGGTTGAATGGGTGCGCACCACGGGGTGCGAGGACGGGGGCAGGGGCCCCGCATCGACCGGAAAGTTGACCCAGATGAGCGCGACCGCCGATGGCGGACGGATCGAGATCACCGACCTCACTAAGAGATTCGGTGACTTCGTTGCCGTCGACAACCTCAGTTTCGGCGTGGCACCGGGGCGGGTCACCGGCTTCCTCGGGCCCAATGGCGCCGGCAAGACCACCACGCTGCGGATCCTGCTCGGCCTGGTCAAGCCCACCGCAGGCACCGCCACCATCGGTGGCGTTTCGTATGCCGGGATCTCCACGCCGCTGACGACCGTCGGGTCCGCGCTCGAGGCCACCAACTTCCACCCCGGACGCTCGGGTCGCGACCACCTGCGCGTGCTCGCCGCCACCGCGGGCATACCGGATTCGCGGGTGGACGAGATGCTCGAACTCGTCGGCATCCCGGCCGCCGCCCGCCAGCGGGCGGGGGGCTACTCGATGGGCATGCGCCAGCGCCTCGGTCTGGCCGCCGCGATGCTGGGCGACCCGCAAGTGCTGATCCTCGACGAGCCCGCCAACGGCCTCGACCCCGAGGGCATCCGCTGGCTGCGCGGCTTCCTGCGCAGTCTCGCCGCCCAGGGCCGGACCATTCTGGTCTCCAGTCACATGCTGCAAGAGGTCGAGCAGACCGTCGACGACGTCGTGATCATCTCGAACGGCCGGCTCGTCCGGGCCGGGACCATCGAATCCCTGCACGGCCCGGTCACCGCGCTGGTGCGCACCTCGGACCCCGGCCGTCTCGCCGGCGCGCTCCGCGTCGCGGATGTGACGTCGACTCCGGGGGCCGACGGCAACTCACTCTCGGTGCAGACCGACGACCTGCGCCTCATCGGCGATGTCGCCCTGCGCGCCGGGCTGCCGATCTGGCAACTGCAGCCGCAGGCCAGCGACCTCGAAGAACTCTTCTTCGCCCTGACCGAGGGCCAGAACCGCAATCTCGGCGACGGGACCGCTCCCCAGGAGCAGGACGCGATCGCCGGCCAGGACGGGGGGAACGAAAAGTGATCGGCGCCATCCGCTCCGAGCTTCGGAAGGTCTTCAGCACGCGGTTGTGGTGGGGCATGGGGCTGGGTATGGCCCTGGTCGCCGCCTTGATCGCGATGGGCTTCGCCGCCCTGCTCGGCAACGCCAATATGGACAACGGCGACAACGGCGGCCAGGGCAACCCCTTCGCCAAACTGACCGTCGGCACCGCACAGCTGATCTACAACGCCGGCATCGTGCAGCAGATGTCGCTGCTCTTCCCGCTGGCCCTGGGGGTCATGCTGATCACCGGCGAATACCGGCACAAGACGATCAGCGCGACCTTCCTCTCTACCCCCAACCGGTGGGTCGTGATGATCTCGAAGATGGTCGCCGTGGCCATCACCGGTGCTCTGTATGCCGTTGTCCACGCCGCTTCCAGCATCGCCGGCGCCGTGCCGATCATCAAATTCGTCAAGCACCAGCCGACCCTCCTCGGCGAACCGAAGGTGTGGGAGTCGCTCGGCATCGGCATCCTCGTCTTCGCCATCTGGATGCTCATCGGTTTCGGCGTCGGCATGCTGATCCGCAACCAGATCGCGGCTGTCCTGATCGCCGTCGGCTTCGCCTTCATCATCCAGACCGCCCTGTCCATCATCTTCACGGTCAAGCACTGGTATTCGGCGATGAAGTGGATCCCGGGCCAGCTGACCTCGAACATGCTCATCACCAGCGATCCCACGGCCGGTCAGAGCGTCGACCCTGCCGCCCAGTCTCAGTACTTCGATCACTGGTGGCAGGCCGGTCTCGTTCTCGTCCTGTATGCCGCCGTGCTCGCCATCAGCGGTGCCTTCCTGACTACTCGGCGCGATGTGACCTGACGTCGGCGCGCGGGCACCGCGGGAAGCGGCCCTTCCTGGTGGCCCGGGTAGGCTGGACGGGTTGAAACAGTTCCGTCACCGCTGACGAGTGCGAAAGAGGCGTTACGGCCGTGCCCGACCCCAAGACTCCTGCCGACCCGATGGAAGCATTCGGACCCAACGAATGGCTCGTCGATGAGCTCTACGAGAGCTACCTGAAGGACCGCAACTCCGTCGACCGGGCCTGGTGGGACTTCTTCGCGACCTACCAGCCCGGGGGTAATGGCACCTCGCCGAGCAATGGGCAGCCGCCCCCGGCCGCCGCACCGCCATCGTCGGC
>NZ_DAOQZV010000162.1:0-7459 GCF_035343835.1 Nostocoides sp.
CTGTGATGGACCTATCGGCCGGCCGCAAGCTCGCCGCGGGGCTGGGACGGGCTCGTCCGCCAACGCGCATGGACGGTGTTAATGCGCGCGCACTGGGGCTCCCAGCGCTCGGCGCCCCCCGGTTCGTTCAGCCGGCCACGGGCAACTCGACCAGGAAGGTTGTCTCGCCCGGTTGGGACCGCACACCGACTCGGCCGGCGTGGGCGCTCGTCACCGCCGCCACGATCGACAGGCCGAGGCCGGTGCTTCCGGACGCGCGGTTGCGTGCCTCGTCGCCTCGGGTGAAGCGCTCAAAGACGTTGCGCTGCAAGCTTTGCGGGATTCCCGGGCCATCGTCGCGAACGGCCAGCGTGATCACATCGGAGCGCGCCGGGTCCTCTGGCGATCCCGGACGAATCAACGTCGTCACCCGCGTCCCCGGGGGCGTATGGGTGCGTGCGTTCGCCAACAGATTGGCGAGCACCTGATGCAGGCGAGCGGCGTCCCCGGTGATCTCCACGGGCTCGTCCGGCAGGTCCAACTCCCAGATGTGGCCGGGCGCGGCAGCGCGCGCGTCGCTGACCGCGTCGATGGCCATGAGGGTCAGGTCGACCGGGTCGTGATCGAGGGGACGCCCCGCGTCCAGGCGGGCGAGGAGCAGCAAGTCCTCGACGAGCCCCTGCATCCGCAAGGATTCGGACTCGATCCGCCCGAGTGCGTGGGTGACCGTCCCCGGGACGGCCTGCGGTTCCTTGCGCGACAACTCGGCATACCCGCGGATGGAGGCGAGGGGGGTGCGCAACTCGTGCGAGGCGTCCGCGACGAATTGGCGCACGCGCGTCTCCGACTCCTGGCGCGCCCGCAGCGCGCCATCGACATTGTCGAGCATGCTGTTCAGGGCAAGACCGACCTGGCCGACCTCGGTGTTCGGGTCCGTGTCCCGCGCCGAAACCCGCTCTGCGACAGCGACATCACCGGAGTCCAGTGACAGATGAGAGACGCGTCGCGCAGTTGCCGCAACGCGCGACAGAGGCTCGAGATTGCGCCGCACCACATAGGTCCCGCCGGTGCCGACCAGCACCAGGCCGAGAAGGCTGGTGGCGATGACGAGCCCAAGGAGTTGGTTGGTGGTCTGGGTGATGCCCGAGGTCGACAAGCCCGTGTAGACGGTCGCGCCGCTCTGCTGGGCGGTCACCACGCGGTAGGAGCCGAGGCCGTCGCCCAGATTCACGGTGACGGGCTTGCTCCCGGTGGCGGCCCCGGTCAACAGCGTGATCTGGGTGCTCGAAAGGGCGGTTGTCGTGTCACCTGAGGGGACCGTGTTGATCGGATAGCCCTGGTAGTCGCGCACGACGGCGCCGTCCTTGACGGCCAACCGCAAGGCGGTGCCGCCGGCGCCTGTCAGCGGTCCGTGGTGGTCGCCGTCCGGGTCGAGCCCGCCGGGCCCGCGTCCGGGCCCGGAGTCGAGCCTGGCCGACGCCTGACGGAGGTCGTCGTCGAGTTGGTGACCGAGGTAGTTTCGCGTGGCCAGCACGAGCATGGTTCCCGTGCCGATGCTGATGGTGAGGAAGAGCGCGATCATCGACGCCACGATCTTGCTCCGGAGAGTCCACGATCGAGGCGACCGCACGCGGGCAGGGGCGGACGGCATACGGGCTACTCCGCAGGCTTGAGGACGTAACCCACGCCGCGCATGGTGTGGATCATCGGGGTGCGGCCGGCGTCGACCTTCTTGCGCAGGTAGGAGATGTAGAGCTCGACGACATTGGCCTGGCCACCGAAGTCGTAATTCCAGACGCGGTCGAGGATCTGGGCCTTGGAAAGCACGCGCTTGGGGTTGCGCATCAGGTAGCGCAAGAGCTCGAATTCCGTTGCGGTCAATGTGATCTGGGAGCCGGCGCGGGCCACCTCGTGGCTGTCCTCGTCCATCGTCAGGTCGCCGACGACCAGGATCGAGGACGACTCGTCGGCCACCACAGCGGTCCGCCGCATCAGCGCGCGCAACCGGGCGACGACCTCCTCGAGGCTGAACGGCTTGGTCACATAGTCATCGCCGCCGGCGGTCAGTCCCGCCACTCGATCCTCCACCGCATCGCGGGCGGTCAGAAAGAGAACGGGCACATTGGAGTTGTCGGCGCGCATCCGCCGCAGGACCTCCAAGCCGTCGAAGTCCGGCAGCATCATGTCCAGCACAACGGCGTCGGGCTGGAAGTCGCGGGCGGCTTTGACCGCCTCGATGCCGGTGCCGGCCGCGCGGACCTCCCACCCCTCATACCGCAAGGCCATCGCGAGCAACTCGGTCAGATTGCTCTCGTCGTCGACGACAAGGACGCGCACCGGGGTGCCGTCGAGGCGCTGCAGCTTGGGCGAGGCAGAAGGCGCACTGTTCATAGGTCTCATCAAAGCGGCCTTCCTTGTGCCTTGGGCATGCCGATCCTGTGAGAAGTCTATGAGCCCTCTGTGCCGCGTCCGTAGCGTCCGAAACGTCGGGTGGCCCCGCCGATTCTCTCGGCGGGGCCACCCCATTCGCGTATGCCGCGGGGAGACTCAGGCGTCCAGGTGCGCCTTGAGCGTCGCGAGCTCGTCCTTGAGCTGCGAGGGGAGGGTGTCGCCGATCTTGGCGAACCACTCATCGATCAGCGCCACCTCGGCCTGCCACTCGGCGGGGTCGACCTCGAGCGCCTTGGCGACCTGCTCGACGCTCATGTCGAGACCCGTGGTGTCGATCGCCTCGGGGGCCGGGACGAGCCCGACCGGGGTGTCGATCGCTTCGGCCGTGCCGTCGAGCCGCTCGACGATCCACTTCAGGACGCGGGCGTTGTCGCCGAAGCCCGGCCACAGGAAGGAGCCGTCCTCCTTGTCGCGGCGGAACCAGTTGACCTGGTAGATCCGCGGCAGCTTGGAGGCGTCGGCCTGCTTGCCGATCTCGAGCCAGTGGCCCATGTAGTCCCCGGCGTTGTAGCCGATGAAGGGCAGCATGGCCATCGGGTCGCGGCGCACCACACCGACGGCGCCGGTGGCGGCGGCGGTGGTCTCGGATGAGAGCGTTGCGCCGACGAAGACGCCGTGGTTCCAGTCGCGGGTCTCGTAGACCAGCGGCACGGTCGTCTTGCGGCGGCCGCCGAAGAGAATCGCGTCGATCGGCACGCCATTGGGCTCGTCGTACTCGGCGGCCATCATCGGGCACTGCTTCGCCGGGGTGCAGAACCGGCTGTTGGGGTGGCTGGAGAGTTCGGTGCTCTCCGGAGTCCAGTCGCGGCCCTTCCAGTCGGTCAAGTGCTCCGGCTTGTCGGGGGTCATGCCCTCCCACCACACATCGCCATCGTCGGTGAGGGCGACATTGGTGAAGATCGAGTTGCCTCTCTCCACCGTCCGCATGGCGTTGGGGTTGGTGTTGTCACCGGTGCCCGGCGCGACGCCGAAGAGCCCGAACTCGGGGTTGACGGCATACAGGCGGCCGTCCTTGCCGAAGCGCATCCAGGCGATGTCGTCGCCGACCATCTCGGCGCTCCAGCCCGCCAGCGTCGGGTCGATCATGGCGAGATTGGTCTTGCCGCACGCGCTGGGGAAGGCACCCGCGATGTAGTGGTCGCGGCCTTCGGGCGAGGTGAGTTTGAGGATGAGCATGTGCTCGGCCATCCAGCCCTCGTCGCGTGCCATCGCCGAGGCGATGCGCAGGGCGTAGCACTTCTTGCCCAGGAGGGCGTTGCCGCCGTAACCGCTTCCGTAGGACCAGATTTCGCGGGTCTCGGGGAAGTGGGCGATGTACTTGGTGTCGCTGCACGGCCACTTCACGTCGGCCTTGCCGTCGGTCAGCGGGTAGCCGACCGAGTGCAAGCCCTTGACGAAGCCGGCCTGCTGCTCCTCCATGGCGCGCAGCACCGGGGTGCCGATGCGGGCCATGATCCGCATGCTCACCACGACGTAGGCCGAGTCGGTGATCTCGACACCGTACATCGGCACGTCCGCCTCGAGGTGACCCATGACGAAGGGAATGACATACATGGTGCGGCCGGTCATGCACCCCTGATAGAGGTCGGTCATGATCGCTTTGAGCTCGGCCGGCGCCATCCAGTTGTTGGTCGGCCCGGCGTCCTCTCGCTTCTCGGAAGCAATGAAGGTCCGGTCCTCGACGCGGGCGACATCGCTCGGGTCGCTCGCGGCCCAGTAGGAGTTCGGCTTTTTGGCCTCGTCGAGTTTGACGAAGGTGCCGGAAGCGACAAGGGCGGCGTTGAGTTCGTCGCGCTCCTCCTCGGTCCCGGTTACCCAGACGACCCGGTCAGGTGTCGTGAGCGCGGCCACGTCGTCGACCCACGCCTGCAACTCGGCATTGGTGGTCCCGCTAGTTGTCATCGCTGTCCTCCATCCGCTGCGGCCCGCGAAGGCCCTGTCCTTCAACGCTACGCCGGGAATTTGACAGGCCGACCATGAAAGCGGTTACCCGCCTGTTGGAATGGTCACAAGCTGCCCGTATGCCGTTGTCTCGCCTCCGGTAAGGCCCCGTCCGCGCCGTTTCGGCGCCCGGATCATCAGCGCCCGGGTCAGCAGCCGGTGCTGACGAAGGAGGGGTACTCCGGGGGCAAGGCGGTGCTGCCGTTCCAGGAGTTGCCGACGCCGCTCCAGTAGACCTTCGCGTTCTTGCTGATCCAGATGCGAGGCATGTCGTTGCCGGAGAAGGTGGTCGCCATCATGCCGCCGACACCGAGAGCCTTGGCGTTCCCGACGGCACCGATGGTGCGATTGCAGCGCACGATGGCGGCCTTGGTGCTGCTGGCCAGGGAGGGCATCGTCAGTGAGGCGTCCATGAGCCGGAAGCCGAAGCCGTAGGTGCGGTAGCCGGAGACGGTGTTGTACTCCCAGCGGTTGCCCCACCCGGACATCTGGTCGTTGTAGCCGATAGCGACATTGGTCACGGTGTTGTGGTGGATGTAGTTCCAGCTGCCGTCGACGTCGGTGTTGATGCCGCGTCCGTCGCCGGGCAGGTCGTGCACGGTGTTGCCCGTGACCTCGTTGTAGTCGGCGGCGCTGCCGAGGCGGATGCCTTCCTGCATGAAGTGCGCGGCCGCCGAGATCGCGATGTCCGAGACGTCATTGCGAGAGATCACCCAACCATTGCTGAAGGTCATCAGCCAGATGCCCGGGCCGATGCCGCAAGGAATGTCCCGGATGGTGTTACCGGTGATCACGCCATAGCTGGTCAGGGCGCCATAGATGCCGCGGCCGGTGAGGAGGTTGTTGCGGATGGTGATGTTCTCGGCCGGGTCGAGATCGGCATACCCGGTCACGGTCCGCAGGAAGGGCACCAGGTTGGTGCGAGCGGCCGCGGCGTCCTGGACGCCGTGGCCGGGAGCGGCGCGGCGCGCGGACCAGTTGCCGGCGTTGACATAGTTCGTTAGCCAGTTGTAGGCGTTGTTGGAGCGCTTGCCGGCGATCCAGATGCCGTTGTGGATGCTCAGCCCCTCGATCACCCAGTTGTCGGCCCCGTCCTGGAAGGTGAAGGTGCGATCCGGCGCGGGGCGACTGTTGGTGCAGGACATCACGTTCACGGAATGGGTGACCAACACGGGGCCGTTGCCGGCCGGGGTGATGGTGATGGGCGCAGCGATGGTCCCGGAGTTGCGGATACGGATCGTCTTGGCGCTGTCATAAGTCCCGGCGTAGAGGCGGATCGCCGTGCCGGGCTTGGCCTTGTCCACGGCCGCCTGAATGGTCTTCAGGGGTGCCGTCGCGGTGCCGGGATTGGTGTCCAGACCGGCCGGGCTGACATACAGGCTCGGGCCGGTGGGGAGCGCGAGGGTGGTGAAGGGGGCCTGCGCGGCGGGGGAGGTGTTGCCGGCGGCGTCCTTGGCGACGACGCTCGCGGTGTAGGCGGTCTTGGGGGTCAGGCCGGTGATGGTGGCGGCCGGCGTCGTGACAGTGGTCGAGGTGGCACCGACGGTGACCACGTATGCCGTGACGCCGACGTTGTCGGTGCTGGCGGTCCAGGTCAGGGCGACGCGGTCGGTGCCGGGGGTCGCGACCAGCCCGGTGGGCGCGCTCGGCGCCGTGGTGTCGGCCGGGGTGAGGGTGGTGAAGGGGACCTGCGCGGCGGGGGAGGTGTTGCCGGCGGCGTCCTTGGCGACGACGCTGGCGGTGTAGGCCGTCTTGGCGCTCAGCCCGGTGACGGTTGCGGTGGTCGTGGTGACGGTCGTGGAGGTGCCGCCGACGGTGACGACGTAGGCGGTGACGCCGACGTTGTCGGTGCTGGCGGTCCAGGTCAGGGCGACGCGGTCGGTGCCGGGGGTCGCGACCAGCCCGGTGGGCGCGCTCGGCGCCGTGGTGTCGGCCGGGGTGAGGGTGGTGAAGGGGACCTGCGCGGCGGGGGAGGTGTTGCCGGCGGCGTCCTTGGCGATCACCTTGGCGAGATAGGCCGTCTTGGGGGTCAAACCCGTGACGGTCGCGGAGGTGCCGCTCACCGACCGGGTGAAGGACCCGACGGTGACGACATAGCCGGCGACCTTGACATTGTCGGTGCTTGCTGTCCACGTCAGGGTCACGCTCGTCGTGGTGGGTGTCGCCGCCAATCCGGTCGGCGTGGTCGGCGGCTGCGTCTCACTCGGCGTGAGGGTCGTGAAGGTGACCGGGGCGGCGGGCGAGAGGTTCCCGGCCGTGTCCACCGCGGTGACGGTCGCCGTGTAGGTGGTCGTGGCGGACAGGCCGCCGATCCAGGTCGATGTGCCCGTGGGCAGTTTGGTCTGCCCCGCCAGCGTGACGAGATAGTGGTGCACACCCACGTCATCGATCGCCGCGGTCCACGTCAGTGTCACCCCGAAGGCGCCGGGCGTGGCGGCGAGATTCGACGGTGCGGTCGGCGGGGCGTCGATTAGCGTGGACGCGACGGGACCGTCGTCGGCTGACCACGCGGCAGAGCTAGGCCCACCGGTCAGCAGCAGGAGAGCGGCCAGCAAGGCCAGGATCGACCAGACGCGGCGGGGACGGCTAGCCCGTGGTCGGCGGACGACCTGGTGGCTCAGCGCCTCGGGGGCGTGCGGACGGTGCGAGGACGTGGGCATAGCGACTCCGGGGGGCGCTCGGGGGCGCAACCGGTCGGCGGTGGCCGAGGGTCGCGATTGCCGAGTGGGGGGCTGGCGGTCGTGGTGTCCGTCGCGCACGGTCGGCGGTGGTCGTGTGCGGGGATCCGCGCGAAGGCTATGCCATGCCAGTGACCTGCGGGAATGACCTGAGGCAAGCTGGACGCGCCGTTGTTATCGGATTGTTACCTATCGGGTGACTGTTCGGTAGCAGTGAGCTCGGTCGAGGGGTGGGTCCCACTGGTCTCGGTTATGCCACCCCGATGGCACGGCCCGAGCGGGCCTGGTGCGGGCTGGAGATGGCCCACCGAATGGCCCACCAAAGCGAAAGGCCCCGGGCATCCCCGGGGCCTCCACTGTCTCTGTGCTGCGATTTCTCGCGCGCGCCCGAAGGTGGGCCCCATCGGGGG
>NZ_DAOQZV010000163.1:0-7410 GCF_035343835.1 Nostocoides sp.
ATCCGTGAGTCGCTGGTCGCCGACGCCTCCGCGATCACCGACGAGGTCATCGACGCCCGCTTTCGCGACAGCCTCGACCCGCAGGTCATGGCCGATCCGCCGCTGCGCCGGCCGAGCGGTCGGACCGCCCCACGCACGATCTGGCGGATGGACCTGACCCGCGACGCGCGCCTGGCAACGTGCACCGTCCCGACGCTGGTCATCTGGGGCACGCTCGACAAGGTCAACCGACCAAGCGGCGCCCCGCGGCTGGCGCACACGATGCCGGACTGCAGCGCGTATCTCGCTGCGGGCGTTGGCCATTGGGTTCAATGGGAGGCGCCCGATCTCTTCAACCGGCTCGCGATCGACTTCCTCGGGGCCGGCGCGTGACCCGCCCCGACGTCTTCGGCGCCATTCATCTGGGCTATGTGGCGATCGAGACCCAGCGCTTCGCCGACTGGCGCCGCTTCGGCGCCGACGCCATCGGCCTTCACGTCGACGAGCTGACCCGCGACACCACCCGCTTCCGCTTGGACGAGCACGTATGCCGTTTTCTCCTCCAGCGCGGGCCCGCCGAGGACGTCACGGCGCTGGGCTGGCAGATCGACGACCACGAGACCTTCGAGATCGTCCTCGCCCGCGTTGCCAACGCCGGCGTGCGCGTGAGTGAGGCGACACCGGAGGAATGCAATCTGCGCGGGGTCGAACGGCTGTGGCGCTTCCCCGGACCGAAGGGCATGGCGACCGAGATCTTCACGGCCCCAACGACATCCACGGCACGGCTGCGCATGCTTCAATCGGGCTTCGTCACCGGCGCGTCCGGGATGGGCCATGTCGCCATCACCGCACGTCAACCCGATCGCATCCGCGGCTACTACGGCCGCGTCTTTGACGCCCGCCTTTCAGACTGGGTCCAGGAGAACATCGCCGGCGCTCGCCTCCGGATCCGCTTCCTACGGGTCAACGAGCGGCACCACTCGGTGGCCGTCGCCGGCGTCCAAGGCCTGCGCATCGACCCGATCCGGACCGCGATTCAGCATCTCAACACCCAGGTCGAGTCGCTCGATGACCTGCTCGCCGCCTACGAACGCGTCATCGCCCACGGCTTCCACATGCAATGGAGTGTCGGCCAGCACACCAATGACCGGGAGTTGTCCTTCTATTGCGTCACCCCCTCGGGCTTCGAGTGGGAGCTTGGCTGGAATCCGATCGTCGTCACCCCCGACCTCGAAGAGGTTTGGGCCCCAAAGACATACGACTCGATCTCCATCTGGGGACATACGCCGATCGGCGAGTCCGTCCTGACCCGCCTAACGCAATTCCGGTATGCCGCCGCCTCCCTGCGCGGCGGTCGTTCCGAGCTTCCGGTGTTGCGATGAACCGCGACGCGGCTGGAGCAGTGCGGGACGAGGTGGCCTACGACGTCTGTGTCGTCGGGCTCGGCCCCACGGGATTGGTGATGGCGCACCTGCTCGCCCTGCGCGGCCTGACCGTGCTCGCCCTCGAGCGGGAGCCGCAGTACTACGGGATGGCCAGGGCCGTCTATACCGACGACGAATGCCTGCGTATCCTCCAGGCCGCCGGACTCGCGGACGAACTGCACGCCGACATGCTCGTCGGCCTGCCGGTCCAGTGGATCCGGGCGGACGGGCGGGTGCTCGCCCATTTCCACGACCCGAGTCGACGCAATGGCTGGCCGACATCGAACTTCCTGTATCAACCGGCCTTCGAGTCGACTCTGGAGCGCCGTCTGGCAGAGCGGCCGGGCGTGACCATTCGCCGCGGACGGTCCGTGACGTCTGTCGAGCAGGACGATGACGGCGTGAGCGTTCACCACCAGGAATGCACGGGCGCCGGCTACGGCCGGCGTGACGCCGAACTGGTCGACGGGACGAGCGAGGTCACTCGTGCGTCCTATCTCGTTGCCGCCGATGGCGGCCGTAGCGGCGTTCGTACCCAGCTCGGAATCTCCATGTCCGGCAAGAGCTTTCCGCAGCGCTGGCTGGTCGTCGATCTGCACGCCCAACAGGGGGTGGATGCGTTCGGGCACCTGCCCTACTTCGACTTCATCTGTGATCCCGCACTGCCCACTGTCAGCTGCCCACAGCCCGGGCGCAGACATCGTTTCGAGTTCATGCTCCAGGACACCGACGACTCGGCCGACTTCGAATCGCCTGCACGCGCCAGGCAGTTGCTGGCTCGGCACCTCGATCCCCAGGACGTCGTGATCGACCGGCAACTCGTCTACACCTTCAATGCCCTGGTCGCCGACCGGTGGCGCGCGGGGCGGATCTTTCTTGCCGGCGACGCCGCGCACATGACGCCGCAGTTCATCGGTCAGGGCATGAATGCCGGCCTTCGGGACGCGGACAACCTTTCCTGGAAGATCGCGGATGTCATTCTGCGGCAGGCCGATCCGTCCTTGCTCGACACCTATGAGAGCGAGCGGCGGCCCCACGCCAAGTCGATGATCGATATCAGCGTGTTCAACAAAGACATCGTCTCCACCGCGCGCCCGGGCGCCATCCGGGCCCGCGACCTCGGCATCGGCGCCACGATGCGCGTCCCGGGACTGCGGCGGGTGCTCACCGAAGCAAAGCTCAAGCCGCGGCCGCGCTTCCGACGCGGCTCCTACTTCGGTATGCCGCGTGCCCCGCTCGGTGTGGAAGCCACCCTGGCGCCGCAGCCGGTCGTGCGCACGCGCGCGGGTGGCTCGGCCCGCCTCGATGACGCCACCGGATCCGGGTGGGCGGCCATCGGGATCGGCGTGGATCCACGCAGGGTGATCGATCCCCTTCAGTGGGCGCCGGTGCAGCCGACCTGGACGCGGCTCTTGCCCGCCGGTGGGCGGCCGCGATCGGTGACGGGCCGGCGCGAGCCTGACGACCCGGAGTTGATCGACCTCGAGGCACAGGATGCGATGCTCGCGCACTGGCTGCGCCGAGCGAGCATCACGACCGGCGACGTCGTCGTCCTGCGACCGGACCACTACGTCTTCGCCATCGTCCACGCAGCCCCCGGCGGCTTCCCTTCCCGCGCTGGCTCTCGGCGTGCTGCGTCGGAACGAACGGGCGCGCGCGCAGTCGGGCTGTTGCATAGCCGCTATCCGAGCAACGAGAAGGTGTCGCCATGAGCAAGAGTCCCAGGCGCATCGACGTCCACCATCATTACATCCCCCCGGCCTACAGATTGTTGTTGCGCGAGAAGGGGATTCGACCGGGTGGAATCCCCTTACCCCGGTGGGCCGCTCCCATGGCCTCGAAAGTCATGGCGGCCAACGGGGTCGAGACGGCCGTCGTCTCGGTGTCGACGCCCGGCGTGTGGTTCGGCGACGTCGCCGAGGCCCGCCACTGGGCCCGGCGGGTCAACGAGTTCGGGGCTGCCTTGGTGGCCGACAACCCACGTGGCTTCGGCTTCTTCGCGACCCTGACGCTTCCCGACGTCGACGGCGCACTGGTGGAAGCGGCATACGCCCTGGATGTGCTCAAAGCCGACGGCATCGTCCTGTTGGCCAACAATGCCGGGATCTACCTCGGCGACCCCCGCTTTGCGCGGCTGTTGGCCTTCCTGGACGAACGCGGCGCCGTGGTCCTCATCCACCCCGGTGAGTTGCCCGGTGAGCCGGTCGAGGGGTTACCCAGCTTCGCCGCGGACTTCCTCCTCGACACCACCCGCTCCGTGCTGAGCCTGATGTCAACGGGTGCCCTAGAGCGGTATCCCCGGATTCGGTTCATCCTCGCCCACGCCGGCGGCTTCGTGCCCTATATCGCCCACCGCCTCATCCTGGCGACCCTGCGCGACGAGCCGAAGATCAAGGTGGCCGGCCTCCTCCTCAACCGCAAGCGTGCGGTGGCTGCGCGGATGCACGTGTTCAAACGGTTCTGGTACGACACCGCCCTCTCCTCGACGCCGGCGGCCTTCCCCAGCCTGCTCGCTGTCGCGGACCCCAGCCGGATCGTCTTCGGGTCGGACTTCCCCTTCGCCCCCGCGCCGGCGGTGAAGTTCATGCGTGCCGAGTATGAGGACCTCTCCCTCCCGGCAGAACTGCGAGCCGGCATCGACCGCCGTAACGCCGAAGCTCTCTTTCCTCGCCTCGCCACTGCCAGATCCCACGGTCCCGGTGAGGGTTGACTCTGACACCGTGAGAGGGCCCATCCTGAAGGACATGACATTCACCCCAGCCGCAACCACCCTCGACTGCTCCGATGTCGCCGCCGTCTCGGCCTTCTGGTCGGCGACCCTCGCCCGCCCGCTGGATCCCGGCGCCACGAGCTATTTCGCGAGGATCTCCGCCGACGGACCCGGCGCGGGGACATGGATGTTCATCGGTGTGCCCGAGCCCAAGACGGCGAAGAATCGCCTGCACATCGACTTCGTCAGCGACGACCGCATCGCCGAGGTCGAGCGCTTGCTGGGCTTGGGCGCGACGAGAGTGAGCGACCACGACGAGTTCGGCCACCGCTGGAGCACCCTGCGCGACGTCGAGGGCAACGAGTTCTGCGTCGCCGACGCGCCCGCCTGACCAAGCCCCCCACCCCAATCCCCCCGTCGAGCGGCTTCCCGGTCACGGGGCCAAGGCGGTGGCGTGGTGCGTCGCTGAGTCGTAGGTCAGGGTGACCGGAGCCGTGTCGCCCGGCACCGAGAACGGGATATTGGCACCATCCTTGGCGCCGTCGGCGCCATAGTTCTCCGCCCACGAGCCGCCGATCGCGATCTTGAACTCGTAATCCCCCTTGGGCAGCGACGTCAGCTTCAGGGTGAAGGTGCCGTCGCCGTCGGGGTCGGTCAGCGCCGTCGCCGCGCACTCCGGCTGCCAGTCACCCGGGCAACCCGCCTCATCCTGGAAGCTGCCCGCAGCAATCACCTCAGCACCATCGCTCTGCGGCGCAGCGACTTTCGCCGTCATCGACCCGTACGACGTCTGCCCGTCGAGCGTGCGCGCGACAGCGACGATGTCGTAGCTGCCGGCCGACAGCGAGCCGGTGTCGATATAGAGCCCGTATGCCGAGTTGTCGTCAGTCCCGAGGACGCGCCAGTCCGCACTCCCCTGTTTGCGGATCGCGAAGGTGACCTCCGCAGGAAGGTCCCCAGCGAGAGTCGCTGTGACTTTGGCCTGGCCGCTCAGCGTCCCGCCGGTGCCCCCCGCCACCGTCACTGGCGGAGCCGCAGAGGCTTTGGGCACGGCGGCGCCGGCCTTGAGCACCGTCACGGCTCGTGCGGGCACGACCATCTCCAGCTTCCCGTCCGCCCCGGCCTGCGCGCCGGTACCGCCGAGGAGCGAGGCGAAGGCAATGCCCGGCGATGCCGTCGGCACCGAAACCCGTTGCTCCTCCTTGGCGTTGTTGGCCGCGACGAGATATTCAACCCCGGAGTCCCGGTCGATCCGGGAGAAGGCGTAGACGCCCTCGCCGTCCGCGGCATACCGCTCGATCTGGATGCCGGTCGCAAGCGCGGGGTTGTCAGCGCGCAGGTCCGTGAGCGCCGCAATGTGTTGGTAGAGAGGCACATCGGTGTCGTAGCGATCGCGGGCGCCGGGGTGATCGCCGATGATGCGGTCCGCGGCGTACTGCTCGACCCGTGTCTTGAACAGGTCCTGGCGCGCATCCTTATCGCCACCCCAGCCGACAAAACCTTGCTCGTCGCCGTAGTAGGTGACGGGCTGACCGCGAGTCAGGTACATCAGCGACATGGCGAGCTTGTCGCGCTGGAGCAGGTCGTCATCGTCGTCCGCCGCGCCGACGAGGAAGGAGCCGATTCGGCCCATGTCGTGATTGCCGAGGAATGTCGTCACGACGTACGCATTGGAGTCGGCGTCGAGATAGGTGTCGTCGGCGGCATACAATTTGCTCAGCAATTGGGCGGAGTGACCGGAGACGAAATCGACTGCCGCACTTTGGAATCCGAAGTCCAAAGTGCCGGGCAACCGACCCGTGGTCGAGTAGAGCGACATCACCGCAGGCGAGGTGTCGTAGACCTCGCCGAACATGAAGAACTCATCGCGGCCGGCGGCGCGCGCATGCGCCATCAGCGCCGGCCCGAACTTCCGCCAGAAATCCAGATTGACATGTTTGACGGTGTCGATCCGGAAACCGTCGATGCCGAAGTCGATCCACTTCTCGTAGATCGCGATCATGCCGTCGAGGACCTTCGGGTTCTCGGTGAACAGATCGTCCAGGCCGCCGAAGTCGCCGTAGGTCGATGATTCGCCCTCGAAGGTGGAGTTGCCGCGGTTGTGGTAGAGCGTGCGGTCGTTGAGCCAACTCGGGGTCTTCGCCTCGGCGTCCACGGCACTGCGGAAGATCGGCACATAAGGGAAAGAGGTCGCGGCAGACAGCGCGGGGAACCCGGCACGGTCCGCCACCTCGGCATCGTCGAAGGACTTCCCCGCCGCATCCTGGTACGGCGAATCCGCCTTGGAGACATACGAATACGTGCCGCTCTCGTAGTCGATGACGTCGGCGGTGTGGTTGGTGACGATGTCGAAATAGACCTTCATCCCCTTGGCGTGGGCCGCCGCAATCAGAGCCGTCATCTCGTCATTCGTGCCGAGATGCGGGTCGATGCGAGTGAAATCGGTGATCCAGTAGCCGTGATAGCCGGCGCTCGCATCCTCACCGCTGCCCTGCACCGGCCGGTTGACGAAGGACGGCGTCAGCCAGATCGCCGTCGTCCCCAGGCCCTTGATGTAGTCCAGCTTGCCCTGCAGACCCGCGAGATCGCCGCCGTGGAAGAAGCCCTTGTCGGTGGGGTCGAAACCGGTGGTGACGCGATCACCGCTCAGCCCGCCCCGGTCATTCGCCTTCTCTCCGTTGGCGAATCGATCGGTCATGACGAAGTAGAAGTTCTCGTGCCGCGGCGTCGCGACCCGCTTCGCCAAGGCCGCGACCTCAGCCCCCGACAGGCTCACCGGTCCCGGAGGCCTGCCCGCCGCACCCGCCGTCCCGGTCGAGGGGGAGGGCGATGAGGGATCCGACCCGCTGCGGCGAGTCACGCCATACGCGACGAGGGCACCCATGAGGACGCCGATCAGGGCGAGGATCAGGGAGCGGCGACGGATCACCGTGGCAGGCTATCCCGCGGACACCGAGAAGACCGGCGCGCGGGCCACGTCAGGACGGGCGCCGCGGGATCCCAGGCCGGGTGATTCCGACCACGGTGACCAGTTCGTCAACACCCACGAAATTACCGGGGCTGGTGGTGAACAGCGGAAGGTCGTTCGCGCACGCGACGGCCGCGATCTGAAGATCGGCGACGCGCCGGCGCGGTTGACGGCCGATCCCGGCCACCGCTGCGCAGATCCGACCGTAGGCCCGAGCAGCAGAGGCATCGAATGGCAGGGGGTGGAATTCATGCTCGGCACGCTGCAGCACATCCATGCGGGCGGCGCGCTCGCGTCGGGCCACGACGTCGTCACCGACCACGAGGTGC
>NZ_DAOQZV010000164.1:0-7392 GCF_035343835.1 Nostocoides sp.
GCCGAATGGGCCGAGCTGGCCGGGCGCAGCCTGGCGCGGCAGTTCCCCGCGGCCGGCCGGGACGGGACCTGCCGGCAGCGGACCCTCGACGAGGTCGTCGAGGCGATCGCCGCGATCGGCCCGATCCAGTCCCAGACCGCACGCTCGCCGTTCCTCGCCCTCGCCGCCCGCCTACCCGGGGCGGATCACGAAACTCTCAGTGCGGCATACGAATCCATGATGATTGTGCGCGGCAGCACAATCCGCGGCACCGTCCACACGAGCATCCCCGAGCATCATCGAGTCCTCGACGCGACAACTCGCATCGGGCAGCGCGCCTTGTGGGCGCGCACGCTACGTCTTGTCGACCGGACGTTGGAGGACGCCTGGGCCGGTATCGAGTCGTATGCCGCGACCACATGGCGCACGCCCGACGAGCTCCAGGCGCACCTCACCGGGTGGATCGCCACCGAGGACCCGGAGGCGACACCGCGGCTGGCCGGGCCGGCCGGCCGCTACTTCTCCTTCGGCCACGGCGGACTGCTGCGACGTCCGCTCGCGGGCGCCTGGTCCGGTCAAGGCGCACCCGGATATCGCACGGCGGCAACGCTTCTCGGTGATGGCGAGGCTCGCCGCGCCCTCCAGGCCGACCCGGAGGCCATGGCCGATGCCGCACTCGACCTGCATCTGCGCGCCCACGGGCCCAGCAGCCGCCAGGACCTCGCCTGGTGGTCGGGCCTCGGGCTGCGCGCCGTCGACGCGGCGCTCGCCCGGCGCACTGATCTGGTGACCACGACGGGACCCGACGGGCGCGACTACCACGAGCCCGCCGGCATACGGGCCGAGGACGGGTGGGAGTCGTTGGTGCCCAACGGGATTCGCTTGTTGCCCGAGTTCGATGCGCTGTTGTGCGGCTACGACCCGCCCGCCCGCGCCCGCTTCGTCGATCCCGACAACTACCGCGTGCTGTGGATGCAGGACAACGGACAACTTCTCGCGCCACTGCTGATCGACGGCCGCCTCGGTGGCTTTTGGCGCTTGACCGGATCCGGGCGGCGGCGCGGGTTGGACGTGCGTTGGTTTGCCGGCAGGCGGCGACCGCACAAGGCGGAATTGGACGCGCCCGTGTCGGCGCTCGCGAGCGCCCTGGGTCTCCCGGTCACCGACGTGGCGATCGCCCGCCACTGAACCGGGTGGCGTCGGCGGGCAGTGTCTCGGTGACCAGACACTCCCCGCCGGTCATCCACCTGGCCCCAGGAGGGCCCGATAGCGTCCGAGGGTGAGTGACAACGACGTCGAGTTCCGCACCGTGATCGAGCCCTTCCGCATCCACTCCGTGGAGCCTTTGCGCATGACGACAGCCGCCGAGCGGCGGGCCAAGGCTGCCGACGCGGCCTACAACCTCTTCCAACTGCACGCCGACGACGTGCTCATCGACCTGCTCACCGACTCCGGGACTGGCGCAATGAGCCGCGACCAATGGGCGGCCATCCAGCGCGGCGATGAGTCGTATGCCGGCTCGCCCAGCTTCTTCGTCTTCCGCGATGCCGTGCAGGAGCTCTTCCCCTATGCCCACGTCATCCCGACCCACCAGGGCCGAGCGGCTGAGCGCATCCTCTTCCAGGTCCTTGGCGGCCCGGGCAAGGTGGTGCCGAGCAACACCCACTTCGACACCACGCGCGCCAATATCGAGTTCACCGGCGCCGAGGCGGTCGACCTGGTCATCCCCGAGGGCCGCGACCCGCAGGCGGACCACCCCTTCAAGGGCAATATGGACATCGGGCGGCTCGAGGCGCTCCTGGCGGAGCGGGGCGCCGAGACCCCGGTCGTCATGATGACGATCACCAACAACTCCGGTGGCGGGCAACCAGTTTCGCTCGCGAACCTGCACGCCGTCGCGGACGTATGCCGCGCGGCCGGCAAGCCGCTCTTCCTCGACGCCTGCCGCTTCGCTGAGAACGCGTGGTTCGTCAAGACCCGCGAGCCCGGCCGCGAGCACGACACCATCCCCGACATCATCCGCGAGATGACCGGCCTGGCCGACGGCATGACGATGTCGGCGAAGAAGGACCCGATGGGCAATATCGGGGGTTGGCTCGCCCTCAACGACGACGACCTCGCGCTCCAGTGCCGCAATCTGCTCATCCTCACCGAAGGCTTCCCCACCTATGGCGGCCTGGCCGGCCGCGACCTCGAAGCCCTCGCACAGGGCCTGAAAGAGGTCGTCAGCGAGGACTACCTGCGTTATCGGATTCGGTCGACGGCCTATCTGGCCGACGCTCTGGTCGGGCTCGGCATCCCGTGCCTGACACCGGCCGGCGGGCACGCTGTCTATATCGACGCGGCGGCGCTCCTTGCGCACATCCCGGCGCTGGAGTATCCGGGGCAGGCCCTCGCCGTGGCCCTCTACGAGACCGGAGGGATCCGCTCCTGCGAGATCGGCTCGGTGATGTTCGGGCGGCAGCCCGACGGCTCGGAGCGGCCGGCGGCTATGGAATTAGTGCGACTGGCGATCCCGCGGCGCACCTATACGCAAAGCCATATCGACTATGTCATCGAGGTCGCCGAGCGGGTCAAGGCGCAGGCGCCCGATCTGCCCGGCTACCGGATCGTCGACGAACCGCCCGCCCTGCGCCACTTTACCGCGGCGTTCGCTCCGATCGGCTGACGCGGTCCTGGCCGCTACCCTGGTGGCTGCCCTCGACACACACCGACGCGGCCCGCCGCAGCCAAGGAGACTTCAGACGATGGCCGGCGGACTGGTCGCCCTGCTTGACGACATCGCAGCCCTGGCCAAGGTCGCGGCCGCGTCCATCGACGATGTCGGTGTCGCTGCGGGCCGTGCCACGGCGAAGGCGGCCGGAGTGGTCGTCGACGACACCGCCGTCACACCGCGCTATGTCCACGGCTTCACCGCCGATCGCGAGCTCCCGATCATCAAGCGCATCGCGATCGGCTCGCTGCGCAACAAACTGCTCTTCATCACCCCGGCGGCGCTGGTGCTGAGCCAGTTCGCGCCCTGGCTGCTGACGCCCATCCTCATGCTGGGTGGCACCTATCTGTGTTTCGAGGGTGCCGAGAAGATCTACGAGAAGCTCGCCGGGCACGAGGAGCAGGCCGAGCCCGCCGCGATGGAAGGTGTCGATTACGAGAAGACAATGACCCAGGGCGCCATCCGCACGGACTTCATCCTCTCCGCCGAGATCATGGTCATCTCCTTGAACGAGGTCGCCCACGAGCCGTTCCTGATGCGCACGATGATCCTCATCGTCGTCGCCCTGGCCATGACCGCACTGGTCTACGGCGTGGTCGCGCTGATCGTCAAGATGGACGACATCGGCCTGAGCCTGGCCGAACGCCCTTCTGCCACAAGTCAACGGATCGGGCGCGCGCTGGTCGCGGCCATGCCCAAGGTGATGTCGGTCCTTTCGACCGTCGGAATCGTCGCGATGCTCTGGGTCGGCGGGCACATCCTCCTCAAGGGCGTCGACGAACTCGGCTGGCATGCCCCGTATGCCGCGGTGCACCACCTCGAAGAAAGTCTCCACGGGGTCGGTGGGATCGGTGGACTGCTCGGCTGGCTCGCCAACACCCTGGCCTCGGCGCTCGCCGGAGGCCTGGTGGGCGCCGTCGTCGTCCTGATCGTGAGCCTGATCCATCGCCGCCGACCGGGGGCGGCCGCACACTGAGCGGTTTTGACCTGAGCGGTAAACCCGGGCATCCTTCCAAGACTCCCACCACAAGAAAGCCCGACGCATGTCCCCCGCTATTGCCGGCCCGCATCGTTACGCCGTGATCTTCGCCGGCGGCCGGGGTTCGCGGCTGTGGCCGCTGTCCACCGACACCTCGCCCAAGCAGTTCCAGGGCCTTGGCGAATCGCTCTCCTTGATCGGTCAGACCTTCCAACGGCTGGCCAGTTGTGTCGGCACCGAGAACATCTTCATCTCCACCACCCGGCAGTATGCCGGCGGCGCCCTCGAGGCGATCCCCGGACTCGACCCGGGCAACCTCATCCTCGAGCCCAACCCACAAGGCAAGCCCGCCGCCTACCACCTCACGGCCGCGGCTATCGCCAGACGAGATCCGCAGGCCGTCGTTCTCACGGCCGCGACCGACAGCTCCGTCACCCCCCTGTCGGCCTTCCAGGAGGCGGCCGACCGGGCCTTCCGCACCGTCGAGGAGCATCGCGAGCGCATCCTGCTCCTCGGCGTCAAACCGACCGAACTCGACACATCCCTGGGTTACATCGGGGTCGAGGAGAGCGACCTCGAGGTGCCCGGCCTCTTCGAGGCCTGCGACTTCATCGAGAAGCCCGACAAGGCGACCCTCGAAAAGCTGGCCGCCACCCGCACGCTCTACTCGAACACCTCGCACTATTGCTTCGCGGCCACCACCTTGCTCACGGTCTACCAGCAGGCGGCCCCGGATTTCTTCGCCAAGATTGACCGCTATGTCCACGACATGCGCGAGATCGCGTCCTACGACGGCGCGGGCGGCCCGAAGCACGAACTCGACGCCTTCATCGCCAATGGCTCCCCGATCGGTGTGATCGACGGTGGTTTCGGCTGGCACGACATCGGCACCTGGCCGTCGGTATACCGGATGCTCGCCGAGACGACCGGTCATGACCGGGTCTTCCTGGGCTCCGGCACCGACGAGGGCAGCCGCGACACTCTCGTCGTCAACGGCTCGACGATGGATATCATGACGGCTGGACTGACCGGGCTCGCCGTCGTCGCCTCCGACGACACCGTGCTGGTCGTGCCGCTGGAGTTGCTCGAGCGTTCGCCAGAAGTCCTCGCTCGGCTGCGACGCAGCGCCGGCGCGCCGAACCGGAAATGACCCCTAGGAGAAGTCGCAGTAATGCAGGCCGAGCCCCTCGCCTCCACCCTCGATGTCACGATCACCAGCGCGGCGACCGATGCCGACCGGGATACCGTTCGTCGGGTGCTCGCCGGCTACCAGACCGGAGAGCCGATCCATGTCGTCTTCATCGGCACCAAGCCGGACATCATCAAGCAGGCCCCCGTCATCCGCGAGTTGACCCATCGTGGTCTGCAAGTGCTGGTCTGCCACAGCGGCCAGCACACCGACTACGCCTATTCCGGCGGCATGCTCGATGAGTTCGGCATCACCGTCGGGCTGCACATCGACATGAGCGATCAGCCGGACCTCGGCGCCAAGGCCGCCGCGCTGATCGCCTGCGCGAATGTGCTCTTCGCCGAAGGCGTCGCCGCCGGACATACCCTGCTGCCCTACACCCATGGCGACACGATGACGGCGATGGCAGGCTCGGTCGCCGCCTACCTCAACCGCATCGCGTGCGTCCACGTCGAGGCTGGCATCCGAACTCTTTCGCTCTCGCGGGAATTCCTCATGGCCCAGTTCGAGGCCGTCTCCGCCGGCGAATTCGATTGGGAGAGCTATCGGTCCGCGCACCGCGAGATCGAGACCTTCCGTCTCGGCAGCCGCGAGCCCTTCCCCGAGCAGTTCAACACCCGGGTGGCCGATGCCGGCACCGGGCTGCACATGGCGCCGGTCGCGCTCGATCGCCGCTTCCTGCTCAACGAGGGCTTTCCCGGCGATTCCATCGTCGTCGTCGGCAACACGGTCGTCGATGAGATGACCCGCGCCAAGGACCGGGCCGGCGAATCAACGATCTTCGAACGTTTCCCCCAGTTGCGCTCCGGCGAGTTCATTCGCGTCTGCCTGCACCGCCGCGAGAACACCACCGACGAGCGGCGCTTCCGGGTCTATTTCGATGCCGTGGAGCAACTCGTCCGCTCCGGTCACAGCGTGCTGTGGGTCAGCCTTTTCGGAACCTTGGGCGCCATCGAGCGCTTCGGCCTGCAGGGGCGTCTCGATGCCCTGGTCGAGGAGTTCCCGGATACCTTCATCAGCACCGAGGTGTGGGCGCTCTACGGCGATGTGATCGCGGCGATGATGAACTGCGCGGCGATCGCCACCGACTCCGGAAGCATGCAGGAGGAGGCCAACGCTCTCGGTGTTCCGTGCATCACGCTGCGCTTCGGATCCGATCGCGGCGAGTCCTTCCTCGCCGGCGGCAACGTCCTGGCTCCCCCGGTGTCCGCGGACTTCGTCGCGACCGTCATCTCCTGCGCCGTGGCCAACCGTGGCGATCTGGTGCCCGAGCCGATCTACGGCACCGATTGCGCACCGCAGCTGGTGGACGCCGTCCTGGCCCGCGTCACGCTCGGCGACGGCCTCTTCCGGACCGAAGAGGACTTGCTCGGCTGGGACTGCGAGCGCTGGCCGGACATCACGGTGCAGGACCTGCCCCAGTCGAGCGTCACCTCCTTGGGCGGCTGACGGGCGCCCAGAACCTGGCCGAGATTACGCTCGCCATGCGGCGTGGTCGTATCCTGGACGTCGAGAAACCGCTTACATCGACGTCCCACCGGTCCTCCACGTTCGGAGGGCACTCCATGCTCATCATCAAGGAGCTAGCGTGACCGACACCGCCCAGGAACTCGACCTTCCCCAGGTCGCGACCCAGACCACCCCCGGCGAGGGCCACGCCTACCTCCACGAGCGCGGCGCGTCACTGGAGCCGAGCCACCCGCTGGCCCGCGGCCCGGTGGCCTCGCCGCCCCACTCGGTCGACGCCTTCGTCAAGGAGTTCCTCCGGGAGCTCAACTACGGGCAGGGCGTCCCGCTCTCCCGCTCCTCCCTCAACGACCAGTACCTCGCGCTCGCTCGGACGGTGCGTGGCTACCTGACCGCCCGGTGGCTCGAGACCGCGCGCAAGCGGCGTTCCCACACCGAGCGCGCCGTCGGCTACCTCTCGGCCGAATACCTGCTCGGCCGTCAACTCGACAATGCCCTCCTGGCGACCGACTTGACCCAGATCGCCGAGGACGCCCTCCACGCCTGCGGAATCGAGCTCGATGCGCTGCGCCAGGTCGAGGTCGAGCCGGGCCTGGGCAATGGCGGGCTGGGCCGCCTGGCCGCCTGCTTCATCGACTCGATGGCGACCATGGGCGCCCCGTGCATCGGTTACGGCCTGCGCTACGAATACGGCATCTTCAAGCAGACGTTCGTCGACGGCCGCCAGGTCGAGATCCCGGACAACTGGCTCTCGATGGGCGACCCCTGGGAGATCGCGCACCCGGAGATGGAAGTCCCAGTGCACTTCGGCGGGCACACGGAAAGGTATGTCGACGAGGCCGGTCGCGACCGCGTCAAGTGGATCCACGGCTGGGACGTCCTCGGCATCCGCTACAACTACATGGTCCCCGGCTACCAGAACGGCGTCGTCAACACGCTGCGCCTGTGGCGCGCGCGGGCGACACGGGCCTTCGACCTCGACATCTTCAACGCCGGCGACTACGCGCAGGCGGTGCGCAGCCAGACCTTCGCCGAGAACATCTCCAAGGTGCTCTACCCCGAGGA
>NZ_DAOQZV010000165.1:0-7312 GCF_035343835.1 Nostocoides sp.
AGCCAGGTGCCGTCGAGGCCGGCGGCGAGCGCGCCGCTGCGGGAGCCGGCGCCGAGTTGGCGGGCGACGACCGCGGTCGTGCCATAGGCGAGGAAGACGAAGACGCCGACCACGGTGAGCAGGACGGCGCTCGCCAGCCCCAGACCGGCGAGCGCGACCGTCCCGAGGTGGCCGATGATCGCCGAATCGGCGAGCAGGAAGAGCGGCTCGGCGATCAGCGCGAGGAAAGCGGGCACGGCGAGCCGCACGATCTCGCGGGCCAGGCTCCGGTCATCCATCGCGCCCCAGTCTGCCCCGCCCCGTCGCGTGGCCGATTCAGCCCAATCGAAAGTGGACAGGCGCCGACTGGCGGAGACCCGACAGCAGCGCGTGGTATCACGGGACCGGCGGCGCGGCTCCTGGTGGGCGAGCGGCCGTACTCGGCGACCGCTGCCTTTCAGGAGGGAATCATGGATCGACGCTCACTCTTGACCGCCGCCGCGGTCGTGCCGGTGACCGGACTGCTGCTGCCTGAGGCGGCCCACGCCGCACCGGCGGGATTCAACAGCACCTTCAACGGCAGCAAAGCCGGCTGGTCCAATGTCCGCGGCACGTGGACGCTCAAGCCCGGGAATCTGTACTCGCGCGGAATCCCCGGCATGCGTGTCTCGACCAAGCGCACGGGCAACTACAGCGACTTCTACTACGCGGTGCGGATGCGACGCCGTGGGAACTCGACCGGGGTAGCCGCCAACGCCTTGGTCGTGCGCGGCAACCCGGGCAGTGTCGACGGCACAGGCAACTGGAAGCCGTCCTATCTCTTCCAGTACGCAAATCAGGGCTGGTATTCGGTCTGGCGCATCAATGCCAACGGCACTGAGGGAGCAGTGGTCAATTGGACCCGAACCTCGTCGGTCTTCTCCACCGGGTACAACTTCGTTGAGGTCTGGGTCGACGGCGACTACCTCGACTTCCACATCAACGGGACCCACCAGTGGTCGGGATACGACTCCGCGTTGAGCTTCGGCCAGGTCGGAATCAGCTACTACACCGAGCCCAGCAAGACCGCGGAGTGTTTCATCGACTCGGCCTCCCTCACGATCATCGGCTCCCGGCGCGAGCCGTGCCGGCTGGGTGCGGCCGGTCGCGCCGTGCCCGGTGGCTCGATCAATATGGCGCCTCGCTGATCGCTTCCGCCCGACGAAGACGAGCCGTATGCCCGCGGGGTGACCCCGCGGGCATCAGCGGAGGTGTTTGAGCGCCTCGCGCTTGCTCAGCCCGGACAACTCTGGCTCGTGCGCGGCGACGAAGGCGCGCACCCAGTCGGGGTCGACGCGTGCGTACTGCCGTAGCGCCCAGCCGATCGCTTTGCGGACAAAGAACTCGTGCCCATATGCCGTGCCCTCCACGTTCGCCTCGATCACGTCGGTCAGCAGCGCGGTGTCGGTGCGGTCCTTGAACGGGAGCTGGCTGATGATCGCCGAGCGGCGCAGCCAGAGGTCGTCCGCGCGGGCCCACTCCCGCATCGTGGGCGTGACGGCCGCGTTGTGCTGCAACAGAATTGGCGAGATGCAATGGCTGGTCACGTCGTCGACGTAGTCCCACCAGGCGCCCGTCACGACCAGGTGGCGATAGAGCCCGAGCGTCATCGGGTCCTGCCACCCGCGGGCGCTGCGGTGCTGCGCGAGGAGCGACGCGGCATACCGCTCCTCGCGGAAGGCGGCGTCGTCCCAGAGGAGGCGAACGGCATACGTCCATTGGTCGCGGGTCTGCGGCAGCGGCGTGGCCGCGAAGGTGGCCCGCGCGATCGAGCGCAGGTGCGGGCTGGTGATGCCGCGGTAGGGCATCGCCGATTTCATATAGCGCTGCTGACCGGCTGCGCGCTCGGGGTCGCCGTGCTCACCGAGGGCGCGCCGGAGGGCGGCGACGATCGGGGGTGCGTCCTTCACGTATGCCGTGGCTCGAGCCGTCAGGCCGGCCGGCCGTAGCGCTCGGCCGCGCGGGCGCGGGCCTTGGCCGCCTCGACCGTCCGGTCCTTCTTCGGGGCGGTGGTCACCAGATCGTCGAGCAGGTGCGCGGTCACGTGCGCGATCTCGGCGACCGCCTTGTCGAAGGCGGCCTGATTCGCGGCCGAGGGTTTCGTCGTCCCGGCGACCTTGCGGACATACTGCAAGGCCGCGGCGTGGACCTCGTCGCTGGTAGCGGGCGGCTCGAAGTTGTTCAGCGGCCTGATATTGCGGCACATGCCGGGCATCGTAGGCGCCTGGCTCACGTCGGGTCCGACGCACCCGCTCGGGTGATCGAGAGCATCGAGAAATCGTCATCGGTCATTGCGCGAGTGACGAGCCCGTCAGGTGCGGCCACGGAGGCCAGAGGACCGCCGGTGACCGAAACAGACGCAGCATCCGGGCCGGTCGCGACGGCCCGAATCGTGGCGGTGGCGCCGAGAGTGGGGAGGCTATCGAGGAGCACGCGCGCCACGAGGGCGAGGATGACCAAGTCATGGAGCGGCTCAGTCTGGAGTTCCACGCGGGTGCCGCGGCGGCGGGCGATCTCGATCTGGACCTTGAGGGCGGGGGCGACCGTGCCGAGGAGCAATGGATTGCGCAGCTGGTCGCGCAAGGCGAGTTCGGTGCGGGCCGCGGCCGCGCGTTCGTCGTCGGTCAAGGCTGGTCCATCGGCGATCCGGCGAAGCATCGGCACAACCGTGGCCTGCAGATCGGCGGACCGTTCGGCGATGATGTCGGCGCGCGCCTGGTCGACCCGACGCTGCTCATCCAGGCGCTGGATCTGGCTATTCGCCGCCGCCAGGCGGGCCTGGAATCGCCCCATGCCCCATCGGATGGAGGCGCCGACGACGGCGAAGATGAGCACTTGTGGCCAGGCATTGAGCACGATGACCAGGTTGAGTGGGGGGTCGGCGACCAGTTGCGTGACCGCGTATCCGGCGGCGCTGCCCAGGGTCGCGATGAGGGCGAAGCGCGGGCTGAACCGCGCGGCGATCGTCGCGGCGGCGACGTCGGCGAAACCGACATACCACGTGCGCCAGTCCGGCACACCGAGGTCCTGCGTGTTGATGGCAAAGGCGACTGGGAGAAGGAAGACCACGCTCGCGGCCGCCCGCCAATAGCCGGTCGGTGGCATCACCCAGAGCAGCGCCGTCATCGTGAGCATGCCGACGGCGAACACGACATTGAGCACGGGAAGGCGCGCCGTGTCGAGGTAGAGCCAGCCGATCGCGAGATAGCCGGCCTGGATCAGCGAAAGCGCGAGCAGCAGGACGGGATGCCGCAGGGTGTGCAGATCCGGCGCTGGGGAGGCGATGGAGGCCGCAGCCGGCGGGATGGTGAGGGTGATCTGCGTGCCATTCCCGGGGGCGGAACGAACCTGCGCCGTGCCACCGACGGTCCGGAGCCGGTCGCCGATGGCCACCCGCAGGCCATAGCGCCCGACATCGACGCGGGCCGGATCAAAACCCACGCCGTCATCGCGGATCGTCACCTGCGCGCCGGCGTCGAACCGGGCGTGGACCGACGCCTCGGACGTGCCTGCATGACGCCGGACATTTGTCAGGGCCGCCACCGTCGCATCGAGCAGTGCGGCGGCTTGCGTTCCATCGGCCGGCTGCCCCCGCTGCTGGATGTCGACCTTCAAGCCGAGGGCCGCGGCCTGATCGGCGACGGCAGCCCGCCAGCAATTGGGTGGAGCGCCGCGCATAGCGTCTCGCGGGCGGTTGAGGGCCTGGTGGGCCTGGCCTGCTAGGTCACGGGCGACGGCCCGAGCGGGTGCGTCGGTGGCCATGGTCGCCTGCAGCAAAGCCCCAAGCACGACATTGTGGATCATGTCGTCGAACTGGGCGCGTGCCCGAAGGGCGGCGCGCGTCGCTGCTTGGGTGGCGGTGGCCCGGTTGGCCACTTCTTCGGCGTGGTTGATCGTGGCGACCAGTTGGGTGACAACGCCGTAGAGCACGGCGAAGGCAAGCACGCACGCAGCGAAGTACACGCTCTCGCAAGTTCCTTGATAGACACCGACACCCGCGATGCGCGCGCGTGCGGTGACCACGCCGAGGAGGAGCGCACTGGCGACGGCCGTCCGCACCCCGAAGGCGACCGGCATGAGCATCATTCCCGGCATCACCAGGACGTGGAGCGGCGAGTAGGGCAACGTCGGCCACCTCGGCGCTCCGGCAAGACCGTAGAGCACGAGCACGACGAGCGTGACCGCGGCAAGAATCCGGATCGGGCCGAAGTCACTCGGTCGCAGCAAAGTGCCGGCGACGCACAGCACGGTGCACGGCACCATCACGGCAAAGGCCACGACCATCGGCCAGGTCCGGTAGGCGTCATAGTCGTCGACGGAGCCCAATGCTGTCGCGATCGATGCGACCAGGCCGACGGCCGTCGCGCGGGTGATGCCGAGGGCGACCTCGCGAGGCAGGGGCACGTCCATACGTTGCCCTTGCGCCCAGCGGGCACCCAGCCGAAACGCGAGAGCCGAGACGCCGCGACGGGCGTCCAGCGACGTGTCGGACATGGCGGACGAGACCTCCGGACTGGGGGGCGAGACCGGTGACGAGTCAGCGGGACGTCAAAGCGAGTCCCACAACCCCATCCTTTCGCTCCTGGCGGACCGAGAGTCAGATGCGCATCGAGATGTCTGCAATCTGTCCACTTCGGCGCGAGCCTTCCAAAGGCGCAACGGACATCCCGCTCTCGCTGCCGTCTGTCAGTCGTCAGGCGAGGCCGAGCGCGGCGGCTTCTTCCCAGAGTTCGTCCCGCACGTCGGGGTGGGCGGCGTCGCGGATCAGGTGGCGGGCCTGGGCCTGCTGGGTGTAGCCGAGCAGCTCGGCGACGCCGTGCTCGGTGACGACGGCGGACTGCTGGAAGGAGGTCACCGGCTCATCGATCAGCGGCACGATGGTCGAGACATCGGCCTTCGGGTGCCAGGAGCGCATGGCCATGAACGCCTGCCCGCCCGGGGAGTGCAGCGCGCCGACGATGAAGTCGGTCTGCCCGCCGAAGCCGGAATAGATGCGGGCGTTGATGCGGCTGGCGTTGGCCTGGCCGAAAAGGTCGATCTCGAGAGCGGTGTTGATCGACGTCATCGAGCGCTGCAGGGCGATCAGGGTCGGGTCGTTGGTGCGTTCGGTGCGCATCATCCGCACGCGCGGATTGGCGTCGAGCCAGTCGTAAAGCTCGCGAGTGCCCATCAGGAAGCTCGTGGTCAGCGGGTGGTTCGGGTCCATTGCGCCGCCACGTTCGAGCGACAGCACGCCGTCGGAGAAGGTCTCGGTCCACACGCGTAGGCCTTTGTGGCCGTGCAGTTGGGCGATGGTCGCGTCCGGGATGGCGCCGATGCCGGCTTGCAGGGTCGCGCCATTGGGGACGCGGACGGCGACGAGTTCACCGATGCGGTTGCTGTCGTCATCGGGGGTTGCTGGCTTGATCTCGGGAAGGGGCGTGCTGACCTCGATCGCAGAATCGACGTGGTCGACGGGGACTTGAGCGTCGCCATACGTATAAGGCATCTGGTCGTTGATGACGGCGATGATCCGGCCGGAGCGGGCGCGGCAGGCCTCGATGGCGGCGGGGAGAATATTGCACTCGATGCCGAGGCTCAGTTGGCCGTCGCGCGGCGGGGCGCAGTGGATGACGACGGCGTCGGGCGGGAGCGGGCCCTTGAACAGGTGCGGGACGAGCGAGAGCCGTGCCGGGACATACGCCAGGCCCGGGTGCTTACGCATGCCCGCGCCGACGAAACAGGTCTCAGCGGTGACCCCGTCGCGCACCGGCGCGGCACCGACACTGGCATTGAGCGCGTGGATGATGACGCGCTCGAGGGCCGCGTCGATGAGGGGGATGGCGTCGGTCGGGATGGCCGCATTGCCACTGATGACGATGCGGGGATTGGCGGGGAGGGCAGCGAAGATGCCCTGGAGTTCCGCGGGCGTGACGATCTGCATAGCGCCAGTCTCTCCCGGGTGCGGCGGGCGTGCCAGCACGGGTCGCCTAAGGCGGTCACGTTGCCCAGTTTCCGTGGATAACTCGGTCAGGTGACACGCCCGAAGTTTCTTTTGTCCCCATTGCCGCATGGTCGTTTGCGCAGGTCAGCGCGTTACGCGCGGGGTTCCTCCGCGGTCTCCACAGGCTTTTCCCCCGGGTGTGCACAAGGGGAGCGGGCGTGTTGCACAGGCTGTCCACACGGCATACACAAGGCGTCTTTGGAGTGTCGCGCAGGGGTGCTCTACGGTGTCGCGATCCCCTCTCCCACGCCGCTCGGCCGGGTTGTCGGTGGGCCCTGATCTACTTCGAGGTGGACGCGGGAATGGCTCGGAAAGGTCGTGGTCGTCGGTGAGCATCGCGCAGCTCGATGTGGGGGCATACGGGTCGCCGGACGGCCCCGGTGACAGCCGCCTGCCCCCGCAGGATGTGCACGCGGAGCAGTCGGTGCTCGGCGGGATGCTGCTGTCGAAGGACGCGATCGGCGATGTCGCCGAGGCCCTGAAGTCGACAGACTTCTACCGGCCGGCACACGAGCTGATCTATGACGCGATCGTCGACCTGTTCTCTCGTGGCGAGCCGGTCGATGCGATCACGGTCGCCGATGAGATGACCAAGCGCGGCACGCTGCAGCGCATCGGCGGGCAGGCCTATCTGCACGACCTGATCCAGTCGGTGCCGACCGCGGCGAACGCCGGCTATTACGCGACCATCGTCTCCGAGCGCGCGGTGCTGCGGCGCCTGGTCGAGGCGGGCACGCGGATCGTGCAGTTGGGTTATGGCCAGGGCGAGGGCGATGTCGATGACATCGTCAACCGCGCGCAGGCCGAGGTGTATGCCGTGGCCGACAAGCGCGGCTCCGAGGACTATGTCGCGCTCGCGCAGACCTTGGAGGAGACGCTCAACGAGATCGAGGTCGCGTCGGGGCGTACCGATGAGTTCACCGGCGTGCCGACCGGCTTTCACGAACTGGACGAGCTGCTGCACGGCCTGCACAAGGGCCAGATGATCGTCGTGGCCGCGAGGCCTGCGGTGGGCAAATCTACGTTCGGAATGGATATCGCTCGCGCGGCCGCGATCAAGCACAAGATGGCGACGGCCTTCTTCTCCTTGGAGATGAGCCGCACCGAGATCTCGATGCGTGTGCTCGCGGCCGAGGGGACGATCTCGCTGCAGGACCTGCGCAAGGGCACGATCGGCGACCACGGCTGGGAGAAGCTTGCCGCGTTGGTCGGCAAGATCTCGGACTCCCCGCTCTACATCGACGATTCGCCGAATATGTCGTTGATGGAGATCCGCGCCAAGTGCCGGCGCTTGAAGCAGCAGCACAACCT
>NZ_DAOQZV010000166.1:0-7252 GCF_035343835.1 Nostocoides sp.
GACCCGCCGCCCCCACCCCAAACAACCCGATCCATCCACGGATCGAGGCTTAGTGCACCCGGTGCTGTTGGAGTTGTCGCATCAGAAGCCGAAGTGGCCGAGAGCGTGATGCTCCTGCCCGGGTCAACGTTGTTGAAGGCAAACTGGATGCAGCTCCCGGCCGGAATCGCTGCGGACGTGGTGATATTGAAGGTCCACGTCCCCCCAGCGGCCAGCGTGGCCGTGCCGCCATTAGCCGGCGCCCGACCCGTCGAGGAGCCGATGGTGTAGCCCGCTCACCGCCGCTTTCTGGATCGAGTCGCTAGACGTGCCATTGTTCTTGAGGTTGATGACCATGGCCGTGCCCGAAGGCACAGCGTTTCCGGTGGCGTTACCGCACACGGTGGTCGCACAGATACGGACCACGACCTGACAGTTGGTCGACGTACACGTCATGTGTTACTGGAGATCCGCGTCCCACGGCTTGGCCGCGCAGGACAGCGCATACGCGGGGGCGGCCTGGACGGCAACCAGGGCGGGGGCCGCCCACGCGGCTCCCTTGGCCAGGGTGCGCCGGGACGGGCGCGACTGCGCTTCTAATTCTTGCGACATCGGGGGAGCACCAAAACTCTCTCGTTCACCTCGTGCCGGTGGCGGATCGGTGAGGTGTATTGAGTTGCCCTCCCGCTCGGGGCTCTAGCGTAGCGCAGAAACACCACTGCTCCGCAAGGCTGCCTTGACACGCGGAAGGGATGACCAGCTCCTTTGGCTACCGAGGATCAACTATGACCAACACATCTTTAGGCACCGCAGGCCCCCCGGAACTGACGCTTGTCGCGGCGCTCACGCACGACCGGGTGATCGGGGCCGACGGGGGGATCCCCTGGCATCTGCCCGAGGACTTCCGGCACTTCAAGCGCCTGACCATGGGCGGCACCTTGATCATGGGCAGAGCGACCTTCGACTCGATCGGCCGGGCCCTGCCCGGCCGTCGCACGATCGTGGTGACGCGCTCCCACGACTGGAGGGCTACGGACGTCGAGACCGCGCCGAACTTCGAGGCGGCCGTCCGCTTGGCCGCCCACGGGCCCGGCGAGGGGGCTGTCTACATCGCCGGTGGGGCCCAGATCTATACCCTCGCACTCCCCCGGGCCCACCACATGGTCCTGACGCACGTCGACCTGGACGTGCCCGGCGACACCTACTTCCCCGAATGGGACGCGACGCAGTGGCGGGTGGTGGAGCGAACGGCATACAACGGGTTCACCGTGGTCACCTATGACCGCGTGGCCTCGCCGGCGCCAACCGCTGGTTAGGCTGCGCGGATGCCCATGCACGCCACGCGCGCCGGCGGCGTCGCGACAATCACCATCGACCGCGCCGAGCGGCGCAATGCCCTCAACGCCGCCGCGCTGGAGGACCTTGACGAGGCGCTGCGCGGCCTCGACGGCGAGGTCCGCGCGCTCGTCCTCACCGGCGCGGGCGGCCACTTCTGTGCGGGCGCGGACCTTACCGAGCTCGAGGACGTCACCTTCACCCAGCACCTGGCGGGAGTTCTGGACCGGCTGGCCGGCCTCCCGATCGTCACGGTCGCTGCCGTCGAGGGATCGTGCATGGGCTTGGGGATGCAACTGGCGATCGCCTGCGACATCCGAGTCGTCGCCGATGACGCGCGCTTCGCCGTGCCCGTCGCCAAGCTCGGGTTGATGGTCGACTATTGGACCCTCGATCGCGTACGTCGCTTCTGGGGCGAGGGCGCCGCCCGGCTCATGACGCTGACAGCCGCGACCCTGACGGCGGACGACGCCTGGCGCCTCGGCTTCGCCCAGGCCCGCGGAGACCTGACCGCAGCCCAGGAACTCGCCGCCTCGGCCACCGGGCTAGCCCCGCTCTCGCAGGCGGGCACCAAGCTCGGGTTCGATTGCGACGGCCCCCTTGAGGTGGCCCGCTACGACGCGGCCTTCGCCCGCGCCTGGGCCAGCGAGGACCTCCATGAGGGACGGGCCGCCTTCCGCGAGCGCCGCTCCCCCGAGTTCCGGGGGCACTGATGAGCGACACCGCACCCCACGCGGACGCAAGCGTGCGTCCGGCCCGTATCACCGACGCACCCGCTATCGGCCGCGTCCAGGCTGAGGTCTGGATCGAGACGTATGCCGATCGCGTGCCCCCCGAGGTCAGCGCCGCCTTCGACCCCAACGCGTTCGCCAAGGCCTGGCGCGCCTCGCTGGAGTCCCCGCCGGAAGGCATCCACCGCCTCCTCGTGGCGCTCGCCGGCGCGCAGGTGGTGGGCATCGCGGCATACGGCCCGAGCCAGGATCCCGACACCGGCCAGGCGGCCGGCGAACTCACCGTCCTCGCGGTGCACCCACTGGCCCGGCACCAGGGCCACGGCTCTCGCCTGGTCAACGCCGTTGTGGACGAGTTGCGCGAACTCGGCGCCGAGGTCGTGACGACCTGGCTGCCCGCCGACGCCGAGCAGACGCGGCGCTTCCTTTTGGCGGCCGGGTTGGGCCCAGACGGCGCGTTCCGGGATCGCGTGGTCTCGCCCGACGGCCAGACCATCCGAGAGATACGGTTGCAGGCGAGCATCACGGACGCGGAGTGGGCGAGTTGACGACGGCTGCCGACCTGCCGCTGACCGACGAGCGGCGTCGGGCCGTGCGCAGCCAGGCGCTCTCCGTGGGTATCGCCACGGGGATGTACGGCGTCAGCTTCGGTGCCTTATCGGTCGCCTCGGGCTTGTCGATCCCGCAGACCCAGGCCCTGTCGGCGCTCCTGTTCTCCGGCGGCTCGCAGTTCGCGGTGGTCGGCGTGATCGCCGCCGGCGGATCGGCGGCGTCGGCGATTGCCACCTCCACCTTGCTGGGCATCCGGAACGGGCTCTACGGGCTCCAAGTCGCCCGCTTCGTGACGGCTCGCGGTCCGCGCCGACTCGTTGCTGCCCACCTGACCATCGATGAGTCGACCGCCGTCGGCATCGCCCAGGACGAGCCACCCGCGCAGCGATTGGGCTTTTGGATCACCGGCATCGCCGTCTTCATCGGCTGGAACCTGATGACGCTCGTGGGCGCCATCGTGGGCAATGCCCTGGGCAAGCCGCAGACCTGGGGACTGGACGCTGCCGCCGCTGCCGCTTTCTGCGCCCTGCTCTGGCCACGGCTGCGCTCGGGGGACGGTCGCGCGACCGCCGTCCTGGCCGCCTTCATCGCCATCATCACGCTGCCTCTGGTCCCCGCCGGCATCCCGGTGATCCTCGCCGCCCTCGCGGCGGTCGTCGTCGGCTGGGTCGGGCCCGGAAAGCACGAAGACCCGTCCACGGACGGCCTGCCCGGATCGGATCCGCTGCCATGACGATGTGGGTCACCGTGCTCGCGGCCTGCGTCCTGGCCTATCTGACCAAGCTCGCCGGCTTCATCGTCCCGGCGTCTTGGCTGGAAGGCCCGCGGATCTCACGCATCACCCGGCTGCTGCCGGCCGCCCTGCTCGCGGGCTTGATCGTCACCCAGACCCTGGGCGGCACCGAGGGCCGGCTCGTCTTCGACGCCCGGCTCGCCGCTGTCGCCGCGGCCACGGTCCTCTTGCTCCTGCGCGCAAACTTCCTGATCGTCGTCTTCGGCGCTGCGGCGGTGGCCGCCCTTTTCCGGTATGCCGGCTGGTCCTGACCCACCGCGAACCGGCCTCTCGACGACCCTGAACCGGCCTCTCGACGACCCTGAACCGGCCTCTCGACGAGGGGTGGGGAAGGCGAACGTCAGTCGAGGGCGGTCATGGCCGCCAGCAGGGCGGGCAGCGCCACCGCCGCCGGTTCCCGCCAGCACAGGTCTGCCATCGACGACAGCTCCGTCGGGAGGGGATTGATCTCGGCGACAAACGCACCATTCGACCTGGCCAGGGCCGGGAGGCCGGCGGCCGGGTAGACCATCCCCGAAGTCCCGACCACGAGGACCAGATCGGCTTGGTCGCACGCCTCGACCCCCGCGGACCACGCATCCGGTGGCAGGCTCTCGCCGAACCACACCACCCCGGGACGCACCAGGCCAAAACACCTCGCGCACGCGGGTGGGGGCAGTCGCTCGACCGGCTCCTCCGGCACCTCGATCGGGTCCGTGAACGGATGCCCGCACTCGCCGCATCGGAAAGCGCCGATCGAGCCGTGCAGATGATGCACCTGCCCGCTGCCTGCCCGCTCGTGCAGGTCATCGACATTTTGAGTGACCACGGTGACGGTCGCGAGGTCGAGATGCTCCCAGTCGGCAATGGCCCGGTGGCCGGCGTTGGGGTCGGCCAGCCCGGTGCGTTCGAAGCGCCACAAATACCAGGCCCAGACGAGCGTGGGATCACCTTCCCAGGCCGCGAAGGTCGCCAGGTCCTCGGGACAGAAACGCTCCCACAGGCCGGTGTGGGGGTCCCGGAAGGTCGGCAGTCCGCTCTCGGCCGACATACCAGCCCCCGTCAGCACGACCACCCGGCGCGCGGCGGCGGCGACTTCGACCAGCGCCCAGGGGACTTCCGACGCGGGCATCGGTCAATCCAGCCCGAGATAGTGCTCGAGACCGACCGTCACGCCGGGGTGGGCGGCGACCCCACGGATGCCGGCGAGCACGCCCGGCATGAACGAGACGCGGTCGAAGGAGTCGTGCCGGATCGTCAACTGCTCCCCCTCCGTGCCGAAAAGCACTTCCTGGTGGGCAACCAGGCCGCGCAACCGCACCGCGTGCACCGGTATGCCGTCCACGCGGGCTCCACGGGCACCCTCCGGGTCGAGGGTGGTCGCGTCGGGCACCGCCCCCAAGCCGGCTGCCTCGCGTGCGGCCCCGATCAGCGACGCGGTGCGGGCCGCCGTACCCGAGGGCGCGTCGACCTTGCCCGGGTGATGCAACTCGATGACCTCGACCGACTCGTAAAAGCGGGCGGCCTGCTCGGCGAAGCGCATCATCAAGATCGCCCCGATCGCGAAGTTCGGGGCGATCAGGACACCCACCCCCGGATGAGCAGTGAGCGCGTCACGGAGTTCGGCGAGCTTCGCCGCGTCCCATCCGGTCGTGCCGACGACGACGTGGATGCCGCGTTCGATGCAGTGACGGACGTTGGCGAGCGCGGCCCCGGGGACCGAGAACTCCACGACCGCGTCGGCGCCGGCCAGATCGCCGAGGTCGTCGCCGAGGTCGAAGGTCCCCACCAACTCCAGGTCGGGCGCGGCGGTGACGGCACGGCATACGGTCGAGCCCATCCGGCCGGCTGCGCCGATCACGGCGACCTTGATGCGTGCGTTCGTCGTCATGACCGCGATTCTTCCGTATGCCGCGGTCGGCTCGCGCGGATCGCCGGGCCCGCCGCTCAGGCGGTAACCGCGTTGGCCAGGGTCACACGGCCGGCGTCGCCGTCGCCTGACCAGGTCAGTTCCGCGTCGCCGGTGCGCTTCCACAGGTGGAGCAAAAGGTCGGCCGCGGGGCCGCTGATCGTGGCGACGACGTGGTTCGGGTCGTCGCCGATCACCCATTCGGCGGCGGTGTCGGTCGCGCGGAGGCGGACCGCGTCGGGCAGCGGACCGAGCAGGCGCCGCGCGCGCATCCGCGGGACGAAGACCTCGAGTACTTCGGCGATGCCGTCGGCTGCGAGCGTTGCATCGAGCGGGCCCGGCCGGCCGATCGCGGATTCGGCGTCCCAGCGATGGATGAGGTTCTCGTGGGCCTGGCGTCGCTGCCAGAAGGCCAGCCGGTCGTGCCCCGGCTCGCGCGAGAAGCTCCAGGCCGGCCGGTCGGCATCGCGGTCCAGCGCGGCGATCAGGTCGGCGACGCCATCGGCGAACCAGGCCAGCAGCGCGCTCGCCTCGTGGGGCGCGGCGTCCGGGGCGCCTCGGCCGTGCCCTTCGTCGATAGCCGTCACCACCCAGCGATGGACCCCACCGAGGTGGTCGGTCAGGTCATAGAGATTCCAGCCCGGACAACTGGCGACAGGTCGCGCGAGCAGGGCGGGGTCCGCGATGGCCGCCGCGAGGACAGCCGCGAAGGCGTCGGTCTCGGCACGCAGATGGGCGGCGAAGTCGGCGGTCATACGGTCATCCTCGCACCAGCCCTGTGCCGGTGCGCGCGCTGACCGCGTCGGCTGCCTGACTGCGAAATCCCCTGCGCGCCAGTCGATAAGCTACTACCGTGCCGCAATGACCCTGAGGCTGTATGCCGATCCCGCCGCCTTCCTCACGGCCGCACGCCCCCTGCTGGGCGCGGATCCGGTAGGGACGACCATCATCGGGAGCAGTCTGCAGGAGCACGTGGCCGGTGAGGCGCCCACGGAGGGCACGGACGCACCCTGGTTCGCCACATCGAGCACCCCGGCCGGCCAGGTCCAGGGGCTGGCCATGCGATCCGGTCGCTATCACCCCGTGCTCCACCACCTGGATCCCGCCGAGGCGGCGGCACTCGCGGACGTGATCCTGACGTCGGTGGAGGCGCCGTCCGGAGCCGCCGGCGAGGAGCCGGCTGCCCGGGCCTTCGCGGACCGGCTGGCCGCCAGGGTCGGTGGCCGCGTCGAGGTGGAACGCCGTACGCGCCTGCACCGGCTGGCGGAGCTAACGCCACCGGCGACAGTTCGCGGCCGGCCACGGCCGATGGCCGCCGATGACCTCGATCTGGTGACCGAATGGGTGCTCGCCTTCGTCGACGAGATCGGCAACGCGGCCGCGGACGAGCAGACACGGGCGCAGCAGCGAACGGCGCAGCGCGAGATGCTCATTCGACGCGCGCCGCACACGTGGCTCTGGGTGGACGACGGCGACACACCCGTCTCGATGGCGGCCACCCGGCCGCCGGCCTTCGGCGTCGCCCGCATCGGCCCGGTCTATACCCCACCCGACCAGCGCGGCCACGGCTACGCCGCCGCGGTCACGGCCCAGGTGTCCGCGATCGTCCGGGCGGCCGGGTCGGACGTCGTCCTGTTCACGGACCTGGACAATCCGACGAGCAATGGGGTGTATGCCCGCATCGGCTACGTGCCGGTCGAGGACCGGATAATCCTGCAAGTCGTCGATGGCTGACCAGATCGACCTCGCGGCCTGGTGGTCCTCGCATCCGTCGCGCAGGGTGTCGATGCCTGGGTCCGGGACCGGCTGACCGGGCTTGGCATTCGTGCGACCGGGCCGGGCCAGTCGCCGACACGGAGTGGTGGTGGCCGCTCGAGAGCGGCACCTGACCGCGACACCGGCCGTATGCCGCGGCCCCGGGCCGGGCGGGTGAGCGCCCGCCCTCGACCGACGCTACCCGCGAGGGGTCAGTCG
>NZ_DAOQZV010000167.1:0-7208 GCF_035343835.1 Nostocoides sp.
GGCTGGCGCCCGGACCAGCCCCTGCTGGCCGCAGCGGCGGCCGCCGGGATCCCGGTCTGGGGTGAGGTCGAACTGGCCTGGCGGATGCGCGCGCGCGAGGGGGCGGCGCCCTGGCTGACGATCACCGGCACCAACGGCAAGACGACCACGGTGCAGATGCTCGCCGCCATCCTGCGGGCGGCCGGCCTGCGGGCCACGAGCGCGGGCAATGTCGGCACACCGATCCTCGAGGCCGTCCTGCATCCCGAGCCGTATGACGTGATCGCCGTCGAGTTGTCGAGCTTCCAGTTGCACTGGTCCTCTTCGCTGCGCCCGCTGGCCTCGGTCTGCCTGAACATCGCGCCCGATCACATCGACTGGCATGGCTCGCTCGCCGACTACGAGAAGGCCAAGGGCAAGGTCTACGCCAATACCGAGATCGCCTGCGTCTACAACGTGCAGGACCCGGCGACCGAGCGCCTCGTCGAGCAGGCCGAGGTGATCGAGGGCTGCCGGGCCATCGGGTTCACGCTCGGCGTCCCGGCCCGCTCCATGGTCGGCCTGGTCGACGACATCCTGGCCGACCGCGCGTTCGTCGAGGACCGCGCCACCAGCGCCGTCCCGGTGGCGAGTCTGGGGGATCTGGAGCTGAACGGCATACCGGCCGCGCCGCATGTCGTCGCGAATGCGCTGGCGGCGGCCGCGCTCGCGCGGGCCTACGGGGTGCATCCGCATGCCGTGGCCGCGGGGCTGCGCGACTTCGTGCCCGAACCCCACCGCGTCGCGTATGCCGGCGAGGTCGCCGGCGTGCGCTTCGTCGACGACTCCAAGGCCACCAACCCGCACGCAGCGTCGGCGTCCCTGGCGGCCTACGAGCACATCGTCTGGATCGCCGGCGGGCTGCTCAAGGGCGCCGAGATCGACGACCTGGTGGAGCGATTCGCCGGGCGCCTGCGCGGGGCGGTGCTCATCGGGGCCGACCGCGCGCGAATTGCCGAATCCCTCGCCCGACACGCGCCCGACCTCCCCGTGGTCGACCTCGCCGACACCGACACTGGTGCGATGGATCGCGCCGTGGTCGCGGCCGCACGCCTGGCCCAGCCGGGAGATGTGGTGCTGCTGGCGCCGGCGGCCGCGTCCATGGACATGTTCGCCAACTACGGCGCACGCGGCGATGCCTTCACGGCCGCGGTCGCGCGCCTGACGTCCAGCGGGGAGTAGCTCAGTGAGCAGTGCCACCACGACGCCGGCCTCGGGCGTCGCGAACCGGCGCGCCTTCGGCCGGACGCGCGAGTTGCTCGACTCGCCCGCGGCCACCTACTACCTGCTGCTCGCGGTCACCGCGCTATTGGTCTCGGTCGGTCTGGTCATGGTGCTCTCGGCGTCGATGATCGTCTCGCTCAAGGATGACGACACCCCCTTCGCCGTCTTCAAGGGCCAGCTGGTCTTCGCGATCCTCGGGCTTGTTGCGCTGGTCATCGCCATGCGCCTGCCCATGTCGTTCTGGAAGCGGATCGGCGGCCTGGCCCTGCTCGTGGCGGTCTTCCTGCAATTGCTGGTGGTCTTCACCCCGCTCGGCACCGGCCAGGGCGGCAACCGCAACTGGCTGGACCTCAAGTTCACCTCCCTGCAGCCCTCCGAGCTCGGCAAGCTCGCGTTGGTGCTCTTCGGGGCCCGCGTGCTCGCCCAGAAGCGACGGGTTCTCGGTGACTTCCGCGAGGCAATGATCCCCTTCGTGATGCCGGCGGCCGCGATCGTGCTGTTGCTGGTGATGATCGGGCATGACCTCGGCACCGCCATGGTCATCGCCGCGCTGGTCGCGGGAATGCTCTTCGCCGCCGGCGTCCGGCTGCGCTGGTTCGCGGCCGCCGGCATCGGTGGCGTCGCCCTGTTGGCACTAGCCACCTTGACCAGCTCCAACCGCCTAGGCCGGATCAACATCTGGCTCAACCCCTCGGTCTGCAAGCCCAAGAACGAGGACCTGTACTACGGCATTTGCCGCCAGCCGCTGCACGCTCAGTTCGCCCTGGCCGACGGCGGCGTGACCGGGATCGGTTTGGGCGCGAGCAAGGAGAAGTGGCAGTGGCTCTCGGAGCCGCACAACGACTTCATCTTCGCCATCATCGGTGAAGAGCTGGGCCTGATCGGCGCGCTCATCGTGCTCGCCCTTTTCGCGGTCTTTGCGTATGCCACGTATCGCCTCGTCGTGCGAACCGACGACTTCTTCGTGCGCATTGCGGCCGTCGGGGTGATGGTATGGATCCTCGTGCAGGCCATCATCAATATCGGTGCCGTGATCGGGACGCTGCCGATCATCGGCGTCCCGCTGCCCTTCGTCTCCTCTGGTGGCTCGTCGCTGATCACCACCATGCTCGCGGCCGGGATGCTCCTCGCCTTCGCCCGGGCCGAACCCGGCTGCCGAGAGGCCCTGGCGCTGCGCCCGTCTGCCGTCAAGGGTTCGATGGCAGTGCTCGGCCGGGCGCGACGAAAGACCACCTCATGAGCGAGTTGGAGCTTCCCGACTCGGTGCTGCTGGCCGGCGGGGGATCCGCCGGGCATGTCTCGCCGCTGCTGGCCCTCGCCGACACGCTGCGCGTGATCCGGCCCGATATCGCCATCGCCGCGCTCGGCACGGCCACCGGGCTCGAAGCCCGGTTGGTGCCCGAACGGGGCTATCCGCTGCACACCATCCCCAAGGTGCCCTTGCCGCGCCGGCCCTCCGGCGACCTGGTCGCGGTGCCGGGCAAGTTGCGCGGCGCCGTCCAGGCGGCCGCGGCCGCGATCGACGAGACCGGCGCCCAGGTGGTCGTCGGCTTCGGCGGCTATGTCTCGACCCCGGCCTACCTGGCCGCTCGGCGCGCGGGCATCCCGATCGTGATCCACGAGCAGAACGCGCGGGCCGGCCTGGCCAATCGCCTCGGCGCCCGGATGACACCCTTCGTCGGCACCACCTTCGCCTCGACCAAGCTGACCCACAGCCAGGTCGTGGGCATGCCGTTGCGACCCGAGATCAGCACCTTGGACCGGGCCGCGATGCGCGAGGAGGCCCTGGCGCACTTCGGGCTGGATCCCCAATGGCCGACCCTGCTGGTGACCGGCGGTTCCCTCGGCGCCAAGCGGCTCAACGATGCCTTCGAGGCGCGCGCCCTGGACCTCTCGGCCGGCGGCGTCCAGGTGCTCCACCTGACCGGCGCCGGCAAGGCCTTCGAGGTCGGTGACACCGGCACCGGCGCGCCCTATGTCGTGCGCCCGTATGCCGATCGGATGGAGCTGGCCTACAGCGTCGCCGACCTGGTGGTCGCGCGCGCCGGCGCCAACACGGTCTGCGAGCTGACCGCCGTCGGCCTGCCGGCGATCTATGTGCCCTTGCCGATCGGCAACGGCGAGCAGGAGCTCAACGCCGCCGATGTGGTTGCTGCCGGCGGTGGCCTGCTCGTCCCGGACGCGAGTGTGAATCCGGAGTGGGTCGCCGAGACGGTGATCCCGCTGCTGCGCGACAGCGACCGGCTGCGCGCCATGGCCCGTGGCGCGGCCTCGGTGGGTCAAGCGGGCGGTGACCGCCTGCTGGCGGGGCTGGTCGCGCAGGCATACGCAACCCGGAGCATGAAGAGGTAAGTCGTGCCCTACGGCGTCAACGAACGTTTCGACTTCGGCGAGCCGACCCGGCCCGCCGCCGCGCTCGGTCGCGTCCATTTCATCGCCATCGGCGGTAGCGGCATGTCCGGCGTCGCCGCCTTCCTCAGCGATCTCGGTGTCACGGTATCCGGCTGCGACGGCGCCGAGAGCCCGGCCGTCGAGCGGCTGCGCGCCGACGGCATCGCGGTCGCGGTCGGGCATGACCCCGCGCACCTTGTGGGCGTGGACACCGTGATCGTCTCCTCCGCCATTCCCGAGAGCAACGCGGAGCTCGCCGCCGCACGCGCCGATGGGCGCGTCGTGCTCCACCGGGCCCAGGCGCTCGCGAGTGCCATGGGCGATGACACGCGGGTGGCGGTCGCGGGCGCCAATGGCAAGACGACCACGTCGGCGATGATCGTCTCGGCGCTGCGCGCCGCCGGGGCCCACCCGTCCTTTGCGATCGGCTCGGAACTGGTCGATCTCGGCCGCAACTCGCTGCGCGGGAGCGGGCAGGTCTTCGTGGCCGAGGCCGACGAGTCGGACGGCTCCTTCCTCAGCTACCGCCCCCACATCGCGGTGGTCACCAATGTGCAGCCGGATCACCTCGACTTCTATGGCGACGTCGCCCACGTCGAAGCAGCGTATGCCGCCTTCGCCCGATCGGTGGAGCCCGGCGGTGTGCTCGTCGCTTTCGCCGACGACGCCGGGTCGGCGCGGCTGGCGTCCGCGATGCGCGCAGGCGGGCGCCGCGTCATCACCTACGGCGAGGCGCCGGAGGCGGATGTGCGCATCACCGACGTCGCCGTCGCGGGCCTGACCAGCCGGGCGATCGTCACCTATGACGGGATGCCCCTCGACCTGACCGTCGCTGCTCCGGGACGGCACAACCTGGTCAACGCGGTGGCCGCCCTGAGCGTCGGCTGGGCCGGTCTGGGTCTGGACCCGGTCGCCCTCGCCGCGGGGCTGGCGGCCTTCCCCGGCACCCGGCGCCGTTTCGAGCGGCGGGGGAGCGCCGCCGGTGTCGACGTGGTGGACGACTACGCCCACAATGCGCCGAAGGTCGCGGCCGTCGTTGCCGGAGCACGCGCCGTCGTCGCGCCGGGTGCCTCGGTGCGCGTGGTCTTCCAACCCCACCTGTACTCCCGGACCCGAGACTTTGCCCCGGGCTTCGCGGCCGGCCTGGCCGGGGCGGACCAGGTCGTGCTCCTTCCCGTCTATGGAGCGCGGGAGCAGCCGATGCCCGGTGTCGACTCCCACCTGATCGCCGCGGAACTGGCTGCGCTCGGTGGCGAGGCCGAGTTGGCCGCCGATCCCGCGGACGCCGTGCGCCGCCTGGTGGCGAAGGCCGCTGCCGGGGACCTGGTGCTCACCGTCGGAGCAGGTGACGTCACCCGGCTCGCCCCGCTGATTCTCGCGGCCCTGGACGGAGGCCGGGAATGAGGCTCGGCATTCCCGAGGCGGCGCGCTCCGACGGGCGCGTGACGGCTTTCCCGGGCGGCCTGGCCCGGTCGGCCGGGCGAGGCGGACGACGCCGCCTGGCGTGGCTCGCCGGTGCGCTGGTCGCGGCCCTGCTAGCCCTGTGGATTGCCTTCGCCTCACCCATTTTCGCTGTGCACGAGGTGCGCATCACCGGCAGCTCGGAGTTGGTCCGCTCGATCGCCAAGAAGGTCACCGCATCGGCTGTCGGCGTGCCCGTTCTGCGGGTGGACACCGGGTCGTTGGAGGCGCAGATCGAGGCAGATTCCCGGGTGGCCGATGCCACGGTACGACGCGGTCTGCCCCGGTCACTCGTGGTCGAGGTGGTCGCCCGGGTGCCGGTCCTGGGCGTGGAAAAGGCTAAAGGTCAAGTTGACCTTGTAGACATTCAGGGCGTCGTAGCCGAACGCGTGACCAAGGCGCCAGCAGGCGTCCCCGTCGTGTCGAGCGCTTCCGGCCAGGTCTCGCCCGCCGGCGTCAAGGCCGCCCTCGGCTTGCTCACTGCGTTGCCCGAATCCCTGCGGGCAAAGGTGCAAAACCTGCGTATCGACGTCACCGAGTCGATGTCCTTCCGGGTGGGTGCGACCAGCGTCACCTGGGGAGGCGCAGACCGGGCGGAGGTCAAGGCACGGCTGGTTCAGATCTTGCTCACCAAGCAGCCGGCGACCATCGACGTCAGCGCTCCGGACACGCCCACGACGACCTGATCCGCGGGGTGGCACCGCCGCCGAGGCGGCCCACCGGTGGGGCGGATGTGACTGGTGTGACGGGCGTTTCCGTGGTTCCCGGGAATAAGTGAATTCCTGCGCGACACGCCCGCGCGGTCATTTGCATGGGCTGGCGCCGCAGCATAGTTTCGACATCGAGCAGGTCACTCGGAATGTCTTAACCTCACCTTTACGGTGAAACTTCCGCCAGGGCCACCCGGAAGTACCGGACTTCACGGGGCGATCGGATATCCGTCACATACGCAAGTCAAGGAAGGCCCGCACAGTGGCTGCACCCCAGAATTACCTGGCCGTCATCAAGGTCGTCGGCATCGGCGGCGGTGGCGTCAACGCCATCAACCGGATGATCGAGGCCGGCCTCAAGGGCGTCGAGTTCATCGCCATCAACACCGACGCGCAAGCGCTGCTGATGAGCGACGCCGACGTCAAGCTCGACGTGGGGCGGGAGTTGACGCGCGGCCTCGGTGCCGGCGCTGACCCGGAGGTCGGGCGCCGTGCGGCTGAGGACCACGCCGAGGAGATCGAAGAAGTCCTCAAGGGTGCCGACATGGTCTTCGTGACCGCCGGTGAAGGCGGCGGCACCGGCACGGGCGGTGCGCCGGTCGTCGCCAAGATCGCCAAGGGCCTCGGCGCCTTGACCATCGGTGTCGTGACGCGTCCGTTCACCTTCGAGGGCCGCCGTCGTGCGAACCAGGCCGAGACGGGCATCGGATCGCTGCGCGAAGAAGTCGACACGCTGATCGTCATCCCCAACGATCGGCTGCTGTCGATCAGCGACCGGTCGGTCTCGATGCTCGATGCCTTCCGCAGCGCCGACCAGGTGCTCCTCTCCGGTGTCCAGGGCATCACCGACCTCATCACCACCCCCGGTCTGATAAACCTCGACTTCGCCGACGTCAAGTCCGTGATGTCCGGCGCGGGATCGGCGCTGATGGGCATCGGTTCCTCGCGGGGCGAGGAGCGAGCGGTCCAAGCCGCCGAGTCCGCGATCTCCTCGCCCTTGCTCGAGGCGAGCATCGACGGTGCGCACGGCGTGCTGCTCTCCATTCAAGGTGGCAGCGACCTGGGCCTCTTCGAGATCAACGAGGCCGCGCGCCTGGTCCAGGAGGCCGCGCACCCCGACGCCAACATCATCTTCGGTGCGGTCATCGACGACGCGCTCGGCGACGAGGTGCGGGTGACCGTCATCGCCGCCGGCTTCGACGGGGGCGTGCCCAACAAGCGCACTGACGAGCGCGCTCTGGGCACGATCGTTTCTCGCAGCACCGCTCCGGCCGCCGCCCGGTCCGCTACCACGGCGACCGCCGTGCCTGCGGAGCGCGTGAGCCCAGCTCCGGTAAACACTCCGCCCGTTGTCATCCCCGCACCCGCCGCCACGCCGGCCCCGGCCGCCGAGCCCGCGGCAGC